>CAZOSY010000064.1:0-12537 GCA_964582565.1 uncultured Bacteroidales bacterium
GGAGTTATTCATATTTTTTCCCTTCAGGAAAAATATTTTTAATACAATTTTAAAACGTTATGCTTAAATGTAAGAATATAATACAAATAAAATTGTGTGAATGAGTAGTTTTATTTTTTATATATAATATAATCACTTGATATTACGGATGTTATAAGGTTTTATACCGTTGGATAGGCATCCTACGGCATTTATTATTTTTGTATCTCCAAATTTTTAAGAAGTCTGAATTTTTTAGTTTATGAATTATTCAGGTTAAGTATGTATATGAAATTTTTTTATCTAATAAGAGTAATGATTCCTTTTGCTTCTTTTTCTGAATATTTTAATATATAATAATAAGTTCCTTCAGAAAGTCCTTCACCATTCCATTCGTTTTGATAATTATCTCTTTCATAAACTATATTTCCCCATCTGTCAAGTATTATAATATGATTATGCGGATATTTTTCTATATTAGTAATACTAAAATAGTCATTATTTCCATCTCCGTTAGGAGAGAATACATTTGGTATAATCAATCTGTCATCAATACTTCTAATCTGTTTCATGGTAGAATCTTTACATCCGTGGTCAGATGTAACAATAAGCCATATATCATATACTCCTTCTTCGGTATATGAATGATTAGTATTTTGAAGAGTAGAAATATTATCAGCAGAGGCAGAGTCGCCAAAATTCCAATCCCAGTAATAAGCATCAGTTGACAGGTCAATGAATGATACTAATGGTTCATAAATTTTTACATCTTCAGGAAATGCATCAAAATCAGCTACAGGATTTGGATATACAGTTATCATACCTGAAATAGTATAAGTATAAGGGCATCCGTCTGAGGTCATTACATAAAGTGATACATCATAAGTGCCGGGTTCTTCATAAGTATGTTCCGGGTGTAATGAAGTTGATGTATTATTAATGCCGGAGTTAGGATTTCCAAAATTAAATATATTTTCTACTCCCGGTGGTGTAATAGTCCCTGTAAAACTAACCAAAAGCGGTTCACAACCATTTGATACATCTGATGTAAAGTCAATATCAGGTTTTGGATAAACTGATACAACAACAGAATTTGTTGCTGTGCAACCATAAATATCTGTTCCTGTTACTGTATATGTAGTTGTTATAATTGGACTGGCTATAACAGTAGCACCTGATGTAGAAGACAAACCTGTAGCCGGCGCCCATTCATAAGTATCTGGTATTGAAGGTGTTAGCAATGCTGATAAAGAGATAGAAGATTCTTCGCAAATCCATGGATTATCAGGTATTATTGTTATTGATAATTCAGGATTATCTACAACAAGGACACTGGCTTGGTCTGAACAGCCGTTAACATCTGTTACTGTTACATAATATATACCTGAACTGACAATAATACTGTCAGTATTATTATTACTGACATGGGTTACATTATTTGACCATTCATAAGTATAAGGAGGTGTTCCATTATTAACATTAGCAATAATAATTCCGGTGCTATCGCCAAAACATATTACAGTTGAGCCGGTCAGATAAATGCTCATTGTATCATTTGGCACAATACTGGTTCCCGGGCATATTGTATCAGTATCAAAGCCCTCAAGTTCCCATGTTTCATTAAACCATGTTAAAGGCACATAACCAAGAGGAATATGATAATCTATTAAAGGACCAATATGAATAGTTGTAGCTAAAAGAGAAAGAGAAGGAATAGAAATTGCCGGTGAACATTCTTCATACGAACACAATGCTGAAGAATCAGCAGGTATTGGGCAGGGATATGATACAGGCACACAAAATTCAGGAATCTGGACATCAGGAATAGCCATAAGAAATGGCAAATTAATCCAAAATTCAAAAGCTTGTATGTTAAGTGTAAAAGCAATGCTGTCCCATGTATGGTTTGAAAAATCATTTGTAAGATGGTGTGCAAGACCAATATCCATAGTATCATATCCTGTGCATGGGTATTTAAAATTCAGGTCATAATCCGTATGAACAATAATAGTATCTGAAATACCGGAATCTTCAACAGAATTACCATTATTAGGGTCTGTAACAGTATATTCCATATCTGCAGGAAAATCAAATTCTGTCCATATTATAGGACAAAACGAAAAATTTTGTATCATTGTGCTTGTCAGGTCTAAAGAGATAGTTAATAAAGAATAATCTATGGAAACTCCTCCGCCTAAATCAATAGTGCCTGTTAATTGGCTAAGAATATCAGATACAGGAGGTCCAAGTATAACAGAAAGAAACTGGATAAGGTCTAAATTAAAAAATATGTATGTACTATCGCCGTCAGCATATAAACATTTGGTAGCAGGGTCTAAATAATCAGTTGTTATAACATAAGGCATTGTTATTTCACCTGTCAGACCTATTTCATTCCAAAAATCAATATGTATTGGTAAAAGAGTATCATGTGCAAAATGAAATCCATCAACAGAATTCCACCAGGGATAAGTATATTCATTAGTTATTGTATTAAGTTCAAATAAAGTTATAGAATCGGTAGGAACATTTATATTCAAAAAAGGCACTGTAAAGCAGTCAAACACACATATTGTAGCATCTGCATTTATACCAAAGCCATAGTTAAAGAGCAATTTTATCATTCCTGCATCAGGAAAGTCAGTATTTAGTTCCCAGCCCGGGAGTACCTGATAAGAAGTATTAATAGTAACTGTCTGACCAGGATTAAATGTATGGTCATCAGGAAAAGTAAGGTCAATTTTTACAGGATAAAAAACATCAACCCATCCATTATTAAATCCGTGTATTCTGAAAATAGACCCTATTTCAAGCCATGTATTAATATCAAATTCAGCGCCAAAAGCAAAAGGAGGAGAACCTGATATACTGCCAACAGTTTGAGATTCATTCCATGTTTCATAAAAAAGAGTGTCATCTATATCAATACTATAAGGATTACTATTTGGTCCCCACATATTTTGATGAACTGCCGAATAATCTATATAATGTGTTATAGTAAAGGTCTGTGAATAACCTGAATTAGGCAGATTAAAACAAGTTAAGAATATCAAACTTGTATATATTAAATATTTTTTCATCTTTTTGTATTTTTGTATTACATTGTTATTAGTAGAGACGAGGCATGCCTCGTCTCTACTGTAAAACTATAACCATCTCCTTACTTCAACAAGTTCAGCACAAGTGTGTGAACCCACGGGTCATCCGCCTAAGGCGAGTCATTCCATTATGTAAACCCACGGGTTATCCACCTTAAGCGGATTATGGGAGTTTTATATTATAAATAATCATTTTTAAATTCTATCTATTAAAATAAATTAAAATTTAACAGACAGGATACTTTTTTTTAACACATCAAACAAAAGGTCTTTTGCTACAACAGGGTAATTCGCATTTATCCATACAGTTTTGTTTTGATTTCCTGTAAAGAACATTATTCTTTCAAATGCTACATCTTTTTGGACAGAAGTTAATGAATCATCAACAATTATTGTAGAAGGAGAATTAGCTTTAGCCATAAAAGAAACTATAAACATAGTTCCATCTTTATTGTCTTTTGTCTTAACATTTTCCTGACTTATAAGTTCCAGACCCTGAGTTTTGAAATATTCTTTGGTTAAGTCCTTTGTGAACACAGAATATGATGTGCCTTGTATTTCAAGCACTTGAACAGTAGAAGAAGAACCTTTATGAATAAAAACATTTTCCTGGTTCAAAGGTTCAAAATTTTCAGGAAGAGCAATTTTTATATCAGTGTTTGGCACTAAGATAAATTCGCCTTGCTGGTTTAAATTATCCTTATTCTCTTGCGAAAAGGCATTTGATGCTAAAAATATAATACTTATAAAAGTGATTATTTTTAATTTAATAAAGCTAAATTTATACATAATAATTAAAATTATTTTGTGATTAAAATAAAATCGCAAGTTACAACATCTTTTTTGATTATACAATTTTTTTTTAATTAAGTATACCTGAATCCTGTCTAAAAAATTTCAAAAAATTAATTATTTTTATTAAACGGCTGATTATCAATAGATTATACAATTTATTAAAATACTAATTTAGTAATTTTGAAACATAAAATAAATATTTTTCAGAAAGGACTCATATTTTTATCACAAAATTAACTAAATAAAATAAAGTATAATAAAAGAATTATTAAATTTGTCCGAAAATCATAAAAATATTCCAATAAGGCGGAATTAAAAAATTTTAAACATAACTAAAAAAAACAGATATTACAATGCAAAAATTAGTATTATTAGGAGATGAGGCAGTAGCACAGGGAGCATTAGATGCTGGTTTATCAGGCATATATGCTTATCCAGGCACTCCTTCAACAGAGATAACAGAATATGTTCAACGTTCAAAACAAGCTCGTAAAAAAAACGTCTTTTGTGAATGGGCGGTTAATGAAAAGACAGCTATGGAGTCAGCATTGGGTATGTCTTATGCCGGAAAAAGAGCAATGGTATGTATGAAACATGTTGGATTAAATGTTGCTGCTGACCCTTTTATGAATTCAGCAATTACAGGAGCAAACGGAGGAATTATTGTTGTCTCTGCTGATGACCCTTCAATGCATTCTTCCCAAAATGAACAGGACTCAAGATTTTATGGTAAGTTTTCAATGCTTCCTATGTTAGAGCCCTCTAATCAGCAAGAAGCTTATGATATGATATCTTATGGGTTTGATTTTTCTGAAAAATATCATATACCTGTTTTGTTAAGAATGACAACACGGTTGTGCCATTCAAGAGCAGGTGTTAAGAGAAGCGAAAAAGAGAGAAAGCAAAATGAATTATCTTTACCCGAAGACCTTCGTCAGTTTGTGCTGTTGCCTGCATTAGCACGAAAAAGATATAAAACATTACTTAAAAATCAGGATATTTTTGAAAAAGAATCTAAAAATTCTCCTTTTAACAAATATATTGATGGTAAAGATAAAAATCTTGGCATTATTACCAGTGGTATAGGATACAATTATTTGATGGAAAACTATGCAGATAGAAAATGTCCGTATCCTGTAATAAAAATATCTCAATATCCTTTACCTTCCAATATGTTTAAAAAGATTGCCGCGCAATGCAATGAGTTATTATTTATAGAAGAAGGATTTCCTTTTATAGAAGACATAATAAAGGGAATTCTTCCAAAAGGGCTTAGAATAAGAGGACGCATGGATGGTTCTATTCCAAAAGATGGTGAGTTAAATCCTAATATAGTTGCTAATGCTTTAGGCATATCTGTAACAAAAGGCAAGCCGATACCTGAATTAGTTGTGAACAGACCTCCGTCGCTATGTCCGGGATGCCCACATTTTGACTCTTTTACAGCATTAAACGAAGCACTTAAAGGGTATTCAAAAGGAAGAGTTTTTTCTGATATTGGTTGTTATACATTAAGTGCATTGCCACCATTAGAATCTATAAATTCATGTGTTGATATGGGAGCTTCTGTAACAATGGCAAAAGGAGCTGCAGACGCAGGTATGCTGCCTTCTGTTGCAGCTATAGGAGATTCTACATTTGCTCATTCAGGGATGACAGGATTATTGTATGCAGTTAATGATAAGACACCAATCACTGTCCTTATTCTTGATAATCTGACAACTGGTATGACTGGAGGACAAAGGTCTGCTGCAACAGGTAAAATAGAAAATATATGTTTAGGACTTGGTGTTGAAAAAGAACATATTCGCACTATTAATCCTTTAAAAAATCATCATAAAGAAAATGTCAGGATAATGAAAGAAGAAATAGAATATAATGGTCTATCTGTTATTGTTGCACGCAGAGAATGTATTGTAGAATTAAATAAACGAATGAAAGCAAAGAAGAGGTAAATGAATTATGAATTATGAGTTGTGAATTGAAAATGAAATTTAAAGATTAAATGAAGCGAAAAGGCAAAAAAAATTTTAAGATTTTAGATTTAGGAATAAAATTGTTAAATAAAAAAAGATAAAAAGATGAAAAAAGATATAATATTAGCAGGTGTTGGAGGGCAGGGAATACTTTCTATTGCTTCTGTAATTGGTTATGCGGCTGTTGATGCCGGTTTGTTTTTAAAACAGGCAGAGGTTCATGGTATGAGTCAGCGTGGAGGTGCTGTGCAATCAAATCTTCGGCTTTCAGATAAAGAAATAGCATCGGATTTAATTCCTGGAGGCAAAGCAGATATGATACTTTCTGTTGAGCCAATGGAATCACTAAGATATCTTCCTGTGCTGTCTCCTGATGGCTGGCTTATAACTAACACCAGGATTTATAATAACATATCAAATTATCCTGATGAAAAAAAATTGATGGATGAGATAAATAAATTGCCTCATCATATTGCTTTAGATGCAGATAAGATGGCTAAGGATTTGGGTTCGCCAAGGTCAATGAATATTGTTATGCTTGGAGCTGCTTCCTGTTTTCTTGATATTGAATATAAAAGATTTGAAAATGCAGTAACAAACATCTTTAAAAGAAAAGGAGAAGACATTATTAATAAAAATCTTATGGCTTTGAAAGCAGGTAAGGACTTTGCTGAAAATGCAATAAATATTTGATAATTAGTCATTTAACTTTGCTGCCTGCCCTGTGAAATTTGTTGATAGTAAGTTTACCCTGCTGAACTAAGCGAAGCGATTTCACGACTGCCCCGTAGGTAGAGCGAAGCGATATCCTTTGGGAAACACTTTAAAAAACAAATAATATTGTGAGTAAACTTGAAATATAGAACAAATTTTACTCAATATTTTTTACTCACCCCTTTTGGTTCCCCTCTCTACTAGTAGAGAGGGGCTAGGGTGAGTATAAAAAAGACAAGAATAAATAAAATAATAAAAAATAATAAAAAATTAAGGAAAACCTAATTTCTAACAATGAGTTTTGTAATAAAAATATAAATATCTAGAAATTCCCGCTTTGCGGGATTTAACGGGGTAAACTAATTATAAAGATATAAACATATGAAAAGAATAATATTTTGTTTTTTACTTTTGCCTTTTTTTGTAGGTGCTCAAAATCAGGATAATACAGGTATTACAGGTATTAGAAGTATTAAAAATATAAGCACTAAAAATATAGATATAAGATTATCAGCTATTTCTGAATATATTGGTTTTTCTGATAAATATATGTCATCATTTGGTATTAATGCAGAGATTTATGCAAACAGTAAAATCAGCTTTAATTATCATGTTTCAATAGGTAGCTCGTATGAAAATGCTTTTTATATTCATGGTCCTTTAGGTGTAGGTATAGGAGTGGTTTTGCTCTCAGCACTTGATGACAAATCTCCTGATTTGATAAACACTATTGGAATTATAGCTCTTTTTATTCCTGAAGGCATTAGCTATCATGAGCGGATAAGTAAAATAATAACTCTTTCTCCATATTTTAACCCTCTTGGATTTGAATATAGCAAAAAAACATTCGGCGATGAATTTTTGCCTAGTGGCGAACTTGGAATAAAAGCAGATTTTAATATCACTAAAAATATATTTATTATACCTCATATAGGTATAAAAAAATTATATGATATTGGTGGCTATGGATACGAAACAGGAGTTTCTTTTAGCTATTTTTTTGATAATTAGTGTCTGTCTATAAAGTAAGTGTTTAGTTCAGAATGTTCGAGTTCGAGGCTTGCGCAGAGTATTGAAAATCAGGAGTTTACTTTTGTAAATGACTGATTTGAAAGACAAGCGTAACGAAGAAATCGGACATTATGGAAAAACACTAACTAAAAATATTTAACTGATTATCATTATATAAGTAAATACAAAAGGAGATGCAAGCAACACAGAGTCAAACCGGTCTAATATTCCGCCGTGCCCAGGCAATATCTTACCCGAATCTTTGCAATTTAGATTTCTTTTAAATAATGACTCTGTTAAATCACCAAAAATACCGGCAACTATTATTATAAAATCAATGATAAGCCACTGAATAAGACAAAATTCCCCAAAATATAAAGATATGGCATAAGCCAGTATAAAACTAAAAACAGCACCACCAATAAATCCTTCCCATGTTTTTTTAGGTGAAATTTTTTCAAAGAGTTTATGTTTACCAAATTTTGAACCCAAAATATAAGCTGCTGTATCATTTGTCCATACTAACAAAAAGAATCCTAAGATAATGTTTATATGTGTCTCTCCTGTTATAAATTTTGGATTAAAAAAATAATTAAGCAAAGAAAATGGTAACGCTATATATATAATTCCAAGCAAAGTATATGCAATATTTGTAAAAGAATTTTTTTCTTTTCTGTATAGTTCTGCAACAAAAATTAAAAATAGCAATGGAATATTTATCAAAAATATTTTGTTTTCTATAAAATTTTCTGATAAAAGCAGATTTGAAATATAAAAAACACAAGCTATTAATATTCCAGTTAGTTTTTGTGGCTTTATGTTATCTTTTTCTGCTAATTTATAAAATTCCAATAATCCTAAAATGGTAATTATCAAAAAGAGAGAGGAAAATATGTATTTATTTAATATTATTGAGCCAACTATAAAAGCGACAAATAATACACCTGTTATTGACCTTGAAACAAAGTTATTTAATATTGGTTTCATCTATAATTTGTTTTGCTTTTGAAACATCTTTATCATTTACATAAAGTTCAATACTTCCTATAATAAAAGAAGAATCTTGTTTGTTAATGATAACACTTTTAATATTATTATCAGCTAAAATTTTTTTCATAATTTCAACTTCATAAGTTTTGTTTGAACCATATATTTTTGACCAGTTTTGTTCCATATATTTATTTTTTTAATAAGGCAGAAGTTTAAAATTCGTCTTTTTTGTCTTATTGAAGATAATCATCAATAAGGAAGAGATAAAGTTTTTTAGGTCCATAGCCACCTTTAACCAAAGTGTTTTCAATTTCGGCTGTCTTACTTGGTCCTGTTATAACAGATATTGCCGATGGTAATTTATCATACTTACCTTTTATTTTAATTAATGCATCTTTTAAATCAGGCACTATCTGCGAAGTGTAAGCAATAACAATATGAACAGATGGATATATCATTAATTTTCTTCCTGAAATTTGTTTGGAAGAGACCATAATACTTCCCAATCGTGCAATAAGATATTCACATAATGTTATACCAACATCTGTTGTATAGAAATCTTTTTTGTCAGAAGAAAATTGTATCTGTGCTTTTGTAAGAATGTTTTTTATTTTATGTTCCAAACAAAATATATTAGACCATTTTTTTTCTGAAATAAGAATGTTTAAATTATTAATGAGTTCATCTTCATTTTCACAAAAGATAAAATCTCCGGAAACTTTTAAAAATTCTTGCACAAAAGTTACATCAAGCGATTCTGTAATATCTTTATATACCGATGATTCAAAATCAATATTAGGATAAGGATTGTTTGATTTATCAATTAAAGCATTCCTTACTTTTTTTAAAATTTTTTCTTTTGATGTACTTTCTTTCATAAATGTCAGACAGAATAAAGTTCAAAGCACAAAGCCTGCCATGTGAAACCCGCCTTAGGCGGATATTTGACAGGGTTCGTAACTCGTAATCAGTAATCCATAATTTTCAAGTATATAGTCGCCAGTTTCCGGTTTTATTTCTTAAGTTTAGTTTTTTTATGAGTCTCTGAACTGTTATTTTTTGTTTTTGGTTTTAATTTGTTTTTTTTATCTTGGATGTTGTCTTCTGATTTTTCTTTATCAAAAGGTCGTTTGCCAAATATTTTTTTAAGGTCATCATAAAAAATAACTTCTTTTTCTAATAAAAGATTAGATACTTTTTCTACTAAAGGTTTATGTTTTATAAGTAAAGATTTAGCGCGTTGGTAAGCTTTTTCTACAATCTTACTTACTTCTTCGTCAATAATTTGTCCTGTTTTTTCGCTGTATGGTTTTGTAAATGAATATTCCTGTTGTCCTGTTGAGTCATAAAAGCTCACATTTCCTATTTTTTTGTTTAGTCCATAATAAACAATTGTAGCATAGGCATATTTTGTAACTTTTTCAAGGTCATTTAAAGCACCTGTAGAAACTTTACCAAAGAATATATCTTCAGAAGCTCTTCCGCCCAAAGCAGCAGTAATTTCATCAAATATTTGTTCATAAGTAGTTATTTGTCGTTCTTCCGGCAGATACCAGGCAGCACCTAAAGATTTTCCTCTGGGAATAATACTTACTTTAACCAAAGGATGAGCATATTCTAAAACCCAGCTTACCGAAGCATGACCAGCTTCGTGAAAAGCTATCACTTTTTTTTCTTGTGGAGAAATTATTTTATGTCTTTTTTCCAGACCCCCAATAATTCTGTCAGCAGCATCCATAAAATCCTGTTTGCCAATTTTTTTCCTGCCTTTTCGTGCTGCAATCAAAGCAGATTCATTACATACATTTGCTATATCTGCACCTGAAAATCCAGGTGTCTGTTTTGAAAGAAATTCAAAGTCAACAGATTTATCAACTTTTAATGGTTTGATATGAACTTTAAATATTGCCTTTCTTTCAACAAGGTCAGGTAATTCAACATGTATCTGCCTGTCAAATCTACCTGCACGAAGCAAAGCACTATCTAATACATCTGCACGATTTGTTGCAGCCAAAATAATAACACCTGCGTTATTTGCAAAGCCATCCATCTCTGACAACAGTTGATTTAAAGTATTCTCTCTTTCATCATTTGCTCCTGTCATAAAATTTTTTCCACGGGATCTGCCTACTGCATCTATTTCGTCTATAAAAACAATGCATGGTGCTTTTTCTTTAGCTCTTCTGAACATATCACGTACTCTTGATGCTCCCACGCCAACAAACATCTCAACAAAATCTGAACCTGACAGAGAGAAAAACGGAACATTAGCTTCACCTGCAACAGCTTTGGCAAGTAATGTCTTTCCTGTCCCGGGAGGACCAATTAATAATGCACCTTTAGGAATTTTACCTCCAAGTTTGGTATATTTTTTAGGATTTTTTAAAAAATCAACTATCTCCATAACTTCTACTTTGGCTTCTTCCAAGCCGGCAACATCTTTAAAGTTTGTATTGACAGAAGTATCTTTATCAAACATCTGTGCTTTTGATTTGCCAATATTAAATATCTGTCCGCCGCCGCCAGCACCAGCACCCATTTTTCGCATAAAAACCATCCATATTATAACAAGAAAAGCAATTGGGATAAGCCAGCTGAATATTATGCTGTTCCAATCTTTTCTTGTTTCAGGTATAACATTTGTTCCAGGATAATCTTCCAAATCTTTTTCAAAGCCATCAATAGTTACAAATTTATAAACAAAATAGAATTTTTCATCTTTTATTTCTTTATAACTATGTCTTTCATCTTTTTTTATAAATATCTCTGCATATTCTTTGTTTATTACTAAAATCTTATCAACAGCATGATTTGTTAAAATCCCTTTAAATTTCTCTCTGGTTATTTCCTTATTATTATCTCCACTTCCTTTCCAGTTAGAAAATTGTATTACTAAAATTATAACAATCAGAATACCATATATCCAGTAAAAATTTATTTTTGGCTTTTTAGTATTTTTCATTTTTTTATTTATTTCATCTTTTTTTGTTTGCCAGGATGATTTTTTTTTATCTTTTTCAACCATTATTTTTTTTATTTAAAGTTCTGATTTTTATTTTTTTAATTCCTGATTTCCAATTTTATTTTTTATTCTAAAATCTAAATCATTCTATTTTTTTTATCAAAGCATCAGCCCATAAATTTTTCAATTTATAAAATTTTCTTATATCTTTTTGAAAAACATGAACAACTACATCAAAATAATCTAACAATATCCATTCGGCATTTTGAAAGCCCTCTGTATTTAAAGGTTTAATTCCTGTTATTTCTTTCACTTTTTCTATAACAGATTCCGAAATAGCTTGTACTTGTATTTTAGAATTTGCCTGACATATAATAAAATAATCACAAACAGAATTTTTAATATTAGCAAAATTAATAGCAACGATTTGTTCGCCTTTTTTCTCCTGAATGCTTTTAATAATTGCATTGACTAATATATCCTGCTTTTTTTGTTGTTTGTCTTTTGTCATTAAAATTATAATTTTGTGATTACAAAGATACAACTTTTACCAATTGTAATAAATGGTTTATTTATTTATTTATTTTCAGTTGCCCAACCATTCATGGTGGAATATTAACATTTATAGTGTTTTCCGAGCTTTAGCCCTTAAATTTTTTAAATCCAAATTTTAATATATGTCATCCGCCTAATGCGGATTATTTTGGGCTAAAGCTCTGTTATCATTGGTATTTGCTTGATACCCGACCTTCAGGTCGGGGTAATTGATTTATCTTTCCTAATAAGATTTGCTCTCTCTTTTTGTTTATATACTTGTCGTTTCATTACTGAAATTGTCTACCTTTGTTCTTTGGTTATATGTTTCATTTTTGCATTTTTTTTTGACAAGAAGGGAATAAAATTAAACTTTATCTATCAGGACAAAGAGAGAAAGAGTTTTTTTTCTCTCTTGACTTGAGGGGAGTTCTAATAATTACTTTTTATTACAAGTGGCTGCAAAATATCATTATTT
>CAZOSY010000065.1:0-12326 GCA_964582565.1 uncultured Bacteroidales bacterium
TGTTCGTGAGAACGCTTCGCTTAGTTCATACGGAGTTATTCATATTTTTTCCCTTTAGGAAAAATATTTTTAATACAATTTTAAACAGTTATGCTTAAATGTAAGAATGTAATACAAATAAAATTGTGTGAATGAGTAGTTTTATTTTTTATATATTGCAAATCATTTTAAACTAATAAATAAAACTTTTAATTATGTTTACAGGAATTATTGAGGACTTGGGAAAAGTTGCAGATATTAAGAAAGACAAAGCTAATATCAATGTAACTATTAAATCCTTTATAACTAAAGAATTGAAAATAGACCAAAGTATTGCTCATGATGGCGTTTGCCTGACAACAGTAAAAACAGATAAAAAAAATAATCAATATACAGTTACTGCTGTAAAGGAAACATTAGACAGGTCAAATTTTAAATATTTAAAAGTTGGAGATGAAATAAATCTTGAAAGATGTTTGAAAGTAAATAGCAGATTAGACGGACATATTGTGCAAGGACATGTTGACCAAACAGCAATATGCAAATCTGTTGAAGAAACGGATGGAAGCTGGAAATATACTTTTGAATATGACCCTGAAAAAAATAATATTACTGTTGAAAAAGGTTCAATATCAGTAAATGGTGTTAGCTTAACAGTTGTTGATTCCGGCACTAATACATTCTCTGTTGCAATTATTCCTTATACTTATGAAGTTACAAATTTTCATAATTTTAAAAAAGGAACTGTTGTTAATATAGAATTTGATATAATAGGTAAGTATATTGCTAAATTGTTAGAATTATATACAGATAAATAAAATATTGGAAGATAAACCATGTAAAATGAAAAAATATCAACTCTTTTTATCTTCAATATTAACAGGCATCATTTTGAGCTTATCTTGGCCTGCAAATGGACTTCCTATACTTTTATTCTTTGGATTTATTCCCTTATTGTTTGTTGAAGATTATATTTATAAAAATAATAAAAAAAATATTTTTTTCTATTCATATACTGCCTTTTTTGTATGGAATTTATTAACAACATGGTGGATTTATAATTCTACTTTGTTTGGTGTTATATCAGTTGTTATATTAAATTCTTTATTTATGTCTGTTCCTTTTTTTGCATTCCATTTAACAAAAAAATATACAAACAGAAACTTAGGTTATTTAAGTTTAATAGTTTTTTGGATTGCTTTTGAGTATTTTCATCTTAACTGGGATTTATCATGGACATGGCTAAATCTTGGAAATGGTTTTGCCTCTTATCCCAAATACATACAATGGTATGAATATACAGGCACATCAGGAGGAACTTTTTGGATATTATTTGCTAACATTTTTTTCTATTCTCTTATCATTGATTTATTAGAAAAAAGAAAATTAATAACAAAATTTATGATAAAATTTTGCTTTGCCCTTTTATTAATCATCTTGCCAATTATATTTTCTTATTTTATTTATAATAATTATAAAGAGACAAAAAATTATGTAAATATTGTTATTGTCCAGCCAAATATTGACCCTTATAATGAAAAATTTAATGGAATGACTTCTGATGAGCAAATAAAAAGGGTCATATCACTTGCAAAGAGCAAGACCGACAGTTTAACGGATTTTGTTGTTTGTCCTGAGACAGCCATTCCTGAAGGAGTATGGGAAAACAGATTGGAATATTCAAATAGCATAAATAGGTTAAAAAATTTTATAACAATATTTCCTAAATTAAAAATAGTAACAGGACTTTCTTCATATAAGATGTTTGAAAAAGGAGAAAAAAAATCAAGCACTGCCCGAAAATATCCTTATGATGATATGTATTATGATGCTTATAACTCAGCTATATTTTTAGATTCTTCTAAAAATATTCAGATTTATCATAAATCAAAATTAGTTCTTGGTGTTGAAAAAATGCCTTTCCCCGGTATCTTAAAATTTTTAGATAAATTTGCTCTTGATTTAGGCGGAACAACCGGCAGTTTGGGAATACAAAAACAACGCAGTAACTTTATTACACATCCCGATTCTATTAAAATAGCTCCTGTTATATGTTATGAATCTGTTTACGGAGAATTTATAAGTAAGTATATAAAAAATGGTGCAAATCTGATTTTTATTATTACTAATGACGGGTGGTGGGGCAACACATCCGGATACAAACAACATTTTCAATATGCACGATTAAGAGCTGTTGAAACAAGAAGAAGCATTGTCCAGTCCGCAAATACTGGCACATCAGGGTTTATAAATCAAAGAGGAGATATTATTCAATCAACACAATGGTGGAGACCTGTTGCCATTAAACACAAAATAAATACAAATTCTAAAATCACATTTTTTGTTAGATATGGAGATTATATAAGCAAAATATCTGTTATAATAAGTATCTTATTAATATTAACAACTGTTTTTAACATTATTTTTAATAAAAAAAATCATTAATGTCCGACTAAAAATGAAATTAGAATTTATAATAGTAGATTCCTCACTCCGTTCGGAATGACAACTTCATTATGTTGGGAAGGTGGAGAAGAAGCGGCAGCGGCAGCGGCAGCAGCAGCGGCAGCAGCAGCGGCAGCAGAAGCAGCGGCAGCAGCGGCAGAAGCAGCAGTGAGGGTAAGGACGCGTAAAACGCGTCCTTACCCTCACCCTGAACTCCAAATAACACTGTCATTCCGAGTGATAGCGAGGAATCTCATAATATTTAGAAACAATTTTACCTAAATTTTTAAATTTAGTCGGACAATAATAAAAAAAATACCTGTGAATGCTTAAAATGAACTAAAACATGTGCTGAACTCGTTTCAGTATACTTAAAATTATTAAATCTCATTGTTATATGGCAAAATTATTTCATATGGGAAATGACTTATAACCACTATTATGCAAAATATAACCACGCAAAGTTATATCTATGGAGTTAATAACTTTTTATACCTTTACCCGGTTGGATATTTCCTACGGGGTGAATAGATAATATTTTATATCTTTGAATTTGTTTTTATAATGCTACTTTATAACATAAACCAATATAAACCTATACAAACATTTTTATATGACCTATAAAAGATACATTTTTATTATATTAATATTTATTACTGTTTTATTATTTACAAAATCATTATCTGCACAAACAGGAACTATAAGAGGTTTTGTTTATGAAAAAGAAACAGGAGAACCTATATTATTTACAAATGTCTATTTATATAAAACAACTTATGGTGCAGTAACTGATGTTAATGGATATTTTGTTATTTCAAAAGCACCAACAGGTTCATATACTTTAATGGTTACAAGTATTGGCTTTGATACTTTAAAATTTCCCGTAAATATAAAACCTGATAAAATAATTACAAAAAAGTTTTATTTGAATAAATCCAATATCTTACTTAAAGGAGTTTCTGTATCTGCTGAGAAACAGTCATTTAAGACAGAGACAAAGACATCTGTTGTAAAAATTACTCCAAAACAAATAAAACAGATTCCTGCAATTGGAGGACAGCCCGATTTTGCACAATATCTGCAAGTGCTTCCCGGCATTATCTTTACCGGAGACCAGGGAGGACAATTATATATTCGCGGTGGCTCTCCAATACAAAACAAGGTCTTACTGGATGGGATGATTATTTATAACCCTTTTCATTCAATAGGTTTATTTTCTGTCTTTGATACTGATATTCTTAAAAATGCAGAAATCTATACCGGTGGCTTTGGTGCTGAATATGGCGGAAGAATATCCTCTATCATGGATATTACAACACGTGATGGAAACAAGAAAAAAATAACAGGAAAAATATCTGCCGGCACATTTGGGTCAAAACTTTTGATTGAAGGACCTTTGAAAAAACAAACAGACCCTGATAAAGGAAGTTCTTCTTTTATCTTCTCTGCCAAAAATTCTTACTTAGAACAAAGTTCAAAAGTATTTTATAAATATATAAACAAAGAAGGACTTCCTTTTAATTATACTGACCTTTACGGAAAGCTATCTTTTAATGCAACAAACGGAAGCAAAGCAAACATTTTTGGATTTAATTTTAGTGATTATGTAACTGGTTACAATAAGTTAGCCGATTTTCGTTGGAACTCCTCAGGAGGAGGAACAAATTTTCTTGTGATACCGCCAAACTCTTCGGCTCTTATACAAGGTAATATCGCTTATTCCAAGTATAAAATATCTCTTGAAGAAGAAAGTTTTTTGCCACGAACAAGTGAAATAAACGGCTTTAATATGGGACTAAATTTTACATATTTTTATGGGAAAAATGAATTGAAATATGGAATTGAGATGCTTGGCTTTAAAACTGTTTTTAACTTTTTTAACTCTGTTAACCGTAAAATTGACCAAACAGAAAACACAACCGAATTAGCAGGATTTATTAAAACAAAAATAATAAAAGGTAAAATAATTCTTGAACCAAGTTTTAGAGCCCATTATTATGCTTCCTTATCTGAACTCTCACCAGAACCAAGATTATCTGCTAAATTAAATATATCTGATGATTTGAGAATCAAATTTGCAACAGGACTCTATTCACAAAATCTTATCAGCTCAAGGTCAGACAGAGATGTTGTAAACTTGTTTTATGGTTTTTTGTCAGGACCGGAAAATCTGCAAACGGAATTTGATGGAAAAGATGTTAAAAGTAAACTTCAAAAAGCTCAACATATTATCTTTGGTATTGAATATGACTTATTTAAACATTCAACAATCAACATAGAAGGATATTATAAAAACTTCTCGCAATTAACAAATATGAACAGAAATAAAGTATTTGACGACACACCTGAATATTCTGATATACCTGATTATTTAAAAAAGGATTTTATAATAGAATCAGGTAATGCACAAGGTATTGATGTCTCTGTAAAATATGATTACAGACGACTTTATGTCTGGGCCGTATATTCACTTGGTTATATACATAAATCTGATGGAATATCAGATTATGTGCCTCATTATGACAGAAGACATAATGTTAATTTAGTCGGCTCTTATATAATGGGAAAAAATTTAAACTGGGAATTTGATGTCAGATGGAATATGGGCTCAGGATTCCCCTTTACTTTGACACAGGGATTTTATGAACTTTTAGATTTTTCCGGAGGAATAAATACTGATTATACAACAATTAATGGCTATATAGGAACTCTGTATGACGACCTTAACAAAGGAAGATTACCATATTATCACCGTTTAGATGTCTCTTTAAAAAGAAAATTTGAACTTGGGAAAAATTCAACTCTTGAAATAAATATAAGCATAACAAATGTTTATAATAGAAAAAATGTTTTTTATGTTGATAGGATAACCAATGAACGTATTGACCAACTGCCTGTTATGCCCAGCGCCGGATTAAGTTTGACTTTTTAATTAGGACTTGCTCATAAAGTTCCTATCGTTCAACTTGGGTAATAATCATATTTTTCAGATATTTTGCTGTATAACTACCTGTATTATCAATAATTTTTTCAGGTGGTCCCTGACAGATTATTTTTCCGCCTTTTTCACCACATTCAGGACCTATATCAATAATGTAGTCAGCAGATTTTATAACATCCATATTATGTTCTATTATCAGTACTGTATTTCCTTTATCAACCAAAATATTAAGCACATTTAAAAGAACTTTAACATCGTCAAAATGCAGACCTATTGTTGGCTCATCCAATATGTATAAAGTATTACCTGTATCGCGTTTTTCTAACTCGGCAGACAGTTTTACTCTTTGTGCTTCGCCACCAGATAATGTTGTTGATTGTTGTCCTAGAGTTATATATCCAAGTCCTACATGTTGCATTGTTTTAACTTTTCTATATATGTTTGGTATATTTTTAAAAAAAGGCACACATTGATTTATGCTCATATTTAGCACATCGCTAATAGATTTTCCTTTATATTTAATTTCCAGTGTCTCGCGGTTATATCTTTTTCCGTTACATGTCTCACATACAACATAAACATCGGGCAAAAAGTTCATTTTAATAGTTCTAAGTCCTGCTCCTTGGCATGTCTCACATCTGCCACCTTTTACATTAAAAGAAAATCTTCCTGATTTGTAACCTCTTATTTTAGATTCCGGCAAATGGGCATATAACTTCCTTATCTCATCAAAAACGCCTGTATAAGTAGCAGGATTTGACCTTGGCGTTTTGCCGATAGGTGCCTGATTGATTTCTATCACTTTGTCAATATTGTTTATGTTTTCTATAGAATTGTATGGCAAAGGATTTTTAAATGACTTATAAAAATACTGGCTTAAAACCGGATATAATGTCTCATTAACAAGAGAGGATTTGCCGCTACCAGACACGCCTGTAACACATATTAGCATACCAAGAGGTAATTTTAGGCATACATTTTTCAGGTTGTTACCTTTTGCATTATTAAGTATTAAAAACTTTCCGTTTCCTTTGCGACGAACCAAAGGTATTTTAATATATTTTTCTCCTTTTAAATATTGGGCTGTTAAAGTATTGCTTTTAATAAAGTCTTTTGTTGTTCCATTAGCAATGATTTCTCCTCCATATTTTCCTTGTTTGGGTCCAATATCAATAATATAGTCAGCAGACATAATTATTTCTCTGTCGTGTTCAGCCACGATAATAGAATTTCCCATATCCCGTAATTTTTTTAATGTCTTAATCAGGCGGATACTATCCCGTTGGTGCAATCCTATACTTGGTTCGTCAAGTATATATAATATTCCTGTAAGTTGGGAGCTTATTTGGGTTGCAAGCCGTATTCGTTGTGATTCGCCACCTGACAAACTTCTTGCTGTTCTGTTTAAAGTTAAATAATCCAGACCTACATCTAACAGAAATTTGATTTTGGTTTTTATTTCTCTAACAATTTCCTGAGCTATTTTTAATCTTCTTTTATCTATATAAGAATCAATATTATCAAACCATTTATAAAGTTGAATTAATTCAAGGTTAGCCAGGTCAGCTATATTTTGAGCAGATATTTTAAATGACAGAGATTCTTTTTTCAGTCGGGTTCCATTACATTCGGGGCATGTCTTGGTGTTCATAAATTTACCAACCCATTTTTTAATGGAATTAGAAGATGTTTCTGTATATTGCTCAGAGATAAAATTAATAATACCTTCAAAATTAAGATTATAAGTTATTCCTATACTATCATTTATGACTGTAAATATTTCGTCAGAGCCATAAAGTATAACATTAATTGCTTTTTCGGAAATATCTTTAACAGGAGTGTTAATATCAAAATTATATTTTTTGCCTATTGCTTCAAGTTGTTTAAAAATCCAGTTGTTTTTAAATTTTCCTACAGGTATGATGGCGCCGTTTTTTATGGTCTTTGTTTTATCAGGAATAATTTTATCAATATCTAATTCGGATATTACTCCCAGTCCGTTACATTTAGGGCATGCACCGTAAGGTGTGTTAAAAGAAAATATATTAGGTTCCGGCTCTTCATAAGATATTCCTGATGTTGGACACATCAGAGAGCGACTGAAATACTGAACATTTCCTGTTTCATCCATAACAGCAATTTTGTTTTCACTGTATTTCATTGCTGTCTTGACAGATTTTATAATTCGTTGTTTTGAATTTTCTGATACATTAATTTTATCAACAACAATTTCAATGTCGTGTATTTTATATCTGTCAAGTTGTAATCCGAAGCTAAGTTCTTTGATAGTTCCATCAGTTCTGACTTTCAGGAATCCCTGTTTTCTTATTTTTTCAAATAAATCTCTGTAATGTCCTTTTCGCGCTTTTATTATAGGAGACAGAACAGTAATATTTTTATTTATAAATTTTTCAAATATGAGATTAATGATTTGGTCATCAGTATATTTAATCATTTTTTCGCCGGTAACATAAGAATATGCGTCAGAAGTGCGGGCAAAGAGAAGTCGTAATAGGTCATATATTTCTGTAATTGTTCCTACAGTGGAGCGGGGATTTTTATTAATAGTTCTTTGTTCAATAGAGATGACAGGGCTTAGTCCTGTAATTTTATCAACATCCGGTCTTTTGAGGTTACCAATAAACTGTCGTGCATAAGCAGAGAGTGTCTCAACATATCTTCTTTGTCCTTCGGCATATATAGTATCAAAAGCCAGGGATGATTTTCCACTACCGCTTAGTCCTGTTATAACGACTAATTTATTACGAGGTATGGAACAATCAATGTTTTTAAGATTATGAACCCGAGCTCCGTATATATCAAGAGTTTTATTTATTTTTACTTGTGGATTTATCGTTGGAATTTAGATTTTTTTGGTGTTGTTTTGCTTCAGAATATATTTTTAGCTGATTGATTCTATCTATTGCCAGTTCATTATTTATACTTGATATATCAAAAAGCAGTTCTATTTTCTTTCCATTATCAGAGAATATTACTTTGTCAGCAAGAGATTTTATAAGATACATTCCTCTTCCTTTGTTTGAGTTTGATTCTTTTGATATATCTGTTGGGTCAGAGATATTATTATAATCAAATCCATTACCTTGATCTTCAATGGTAAAAGACAGGACTGCTGGTTTTTGTTCAAAAGTAACAAATATATTTTTTCTGGGATTTTTTTTGTTTCCGTGAATTATTGCATTTTCAACGGCTTCGGTAACAGCTACAATTATATTACCAAAATAATTGTTACTTACATGAAATTCATCACATATAGTATCAACAAATTCTTCAACTAAGTGAATATTTTTTGGTAATGATTTACATTTTAATTGATGGCTGTCCATTTTAATAAATTAATCTTCAAAATTGTATAAATATTCGTTAACTTTATTTTTATAAAAGGGTTTTAGACCTGGAGGAACAGTTTTTAACAGTTCTTTTTCTTCTTTTAATAACTTATTATACTTAAAAAAATTGTTAGGGTTACTAAAATTATGATTTTTTGCTTGTTCTGCCTTTCTTTTTTTTTCAAATCCGCGTTTTTGTTCTGCTTTTTCAGATTCAAGAAGTCGGACTATAATTTCCTGTTGTCGTTTTAATGTTTGTTGAGATATAATTTTATTTACGAGGTCTGTCTCTGTTTGTTCCATTTTTTTTGTTATTTCACTTATTTTTCCATCCATTTGTTGTCCGTTTTTCTTTAACTCCTGACTTATTCCCTGCAGATGTCTTCTTATGGCTTCCTGTTGGGCTGCTAGCCGTGCTAATTGTTCGCTCATAGTTTTTTGTCCCTGTCCTTTTTTGCCATCTTTCATTCCTTTTTTTAGTTGTTCAATTTGTTTATTGAGTTGCTGTTGTAATTGTCTCATTGACTTTATAGACATTTTTCCTTTACCCGGCGAGGGCTTTCCTTTGCCTTTACATTTGCATCCTTTACCTGATTTTTGTTGCGACATTGCTTGTTTCATAGCTTCTAATGACTCTGATAATAGCAAAGCCAGATTATTAACAGATGTCATAACATATTGCTGACGGCTAACAGCCTGACCTTTTGTTTTATATGTATATCCTATTGTGTTCATATCCAACAATATATTTAAGGTCTTTTCAATATTTTGATTTATCTTATTGATTTCATTATTAACAAAAGATTTTATTCTTACCTGTCTTTTACTCAATGCAAACAAAGAATCCTCAATCATTTGCATATTGTCTTTTATGTCCTTTTGTTTTCTGATGATTTCTATATATTTAGGGTCTGTTCTTGCAGTTTTTTTCAGTTCTTTCATTAGATTTTCCTGGTCAAAAGATGTCTGTATAAGATTTTCAAGGATGTTTCTAAGTGCATCAATATCTTCTGCCAGACCTTGTTTTTCCATTTCTTCTTTCATGTGTTGAAATTTTTGTGAAAGATTTTCCATTTGTTCTGAGGCACTTTTTTGTGATTTAGATGCTTTTTTGTTTCTGTTTTTTCCTAATGATTCAGTACTCTCATCCAGATTTTGCTGAATATCATCTTCTTGTTTTTGAGTGTCTTTCAGATTGTTAGGTTCTTCTAATTCATTATTTTTTTGTTTTAAATCTTTTATATCTTCCCTAATATCTTTAAAATCTTTATTTATTTGTTTTTGTTCTTCTGATAATTTATCTTGCTGATGCAAATTTTTCTTCTCTAAAGATTTTTTAGATAGTTTTTCCTGTTTCTTTGATAATTCAGATAGTTTTTCAATTGTTTCTGTTATTTTTTTTTCAAATTCAAGCTGTTTAAATATTTCAAGAGTTCTGTCAAGTTGCTTTTCTATATCTTCGTTTTCTAAATTCATGTTATCAAGCATTTTTTTTATTTTATCTTTATCAAGTTTATCAAGCATTTTTTCAAGTTCTTCAAACATTTTCTTCATCTCATCTGTCATCAGCTCATCAAAAAGCTTGTTTAATTCTTCCTGTTTTTTAAGTATATCTTCGTCAACATGAGTATATTGTTGCTCTTTAAAATTTTTTTCTTCATTTTGTTTTTGAATGTTTTCTATTTTTTCTTTTAGTTGTTTTTGTTTTTCAAGTAAATCTTTGATTTCTTTTTCCTCCTGCCATCCGATTTTTTTCTTTTCTAATATCTTTTTATTTAATTGTTCAGTAGATTTTTGTAAGTCCTTTACTTGTTTTATTGTTTGTTCAATATCCTGTTTTATCTTTTGACTGTTTTTTTCTGAATTTTCTTTTATTTCTTTAAGTGTAGGAATTTTAGAGACCATTGTCTGTGAACGGGTTGATTTGCTTCCGTTTATAGCATCATTATCCCATATTTCAAAATAATATTCAAATTCATTACCGGGATTTAATGATAGTGCTGACAAATCAAAATGATAAAAAAATTGTTGTTGTCTTATTATATTATCTATAGAAATTTTATCCAAAAATATTTTGTCTGTTGAGTCAGTAGATTCTTTGTCAGATAATTTTTTATAGCAAAAGATTAATTTTTTAAATCCATAATCATCTTTTATAATGCCTTTAAAATAAAAATTGTTGTCATACAAAGAATCTCTGTATTCTTCCACTTTTATTATCGGATATTCATCAGGAATGACTTTTATGGAATAAGCAAGCGAATCTTTGTTGGTAATATATTTATTTAAGGTCTTTATTGAATATGTCTGGTTTTTAAGGAAAACACCGGAAAATTTGAACGCATTGGAAGATTCTTTTTTAATATTGTGTGTCTTGTCTTTAAATTTTAATATGATATTTTTTGTATCTTTGGTAAAGAACTTCCAGTTTACTCTTGTCCCACAAGGAATAATTAAATCTCCTGTGTTTTCTAATACATCATTTTTTTTCTTAATATATTTTGGATAAATAAGAGCTGCTTCAAAATTTAAAATTATTGGTTTAGGAAATACTGTGAGCTCGTATATTTTGGAATAATAATTTTCAGCAAAAAATTGAAAGGTCTGATTTTTTTGTATGTTATTAAACTTATAATGAAAAAGTATAGTATTTTCTTTAGACATCTTATACTGCACATTATTGGTTTTTATATAAATATTTTCAGGTATTTCATCTCCAATAAGCTTAACATCCAATTGAAAGTCATCCTGTTGTATTGCTTCTAATTTTTTGTTTAAAACAATAAATTTAAAAGGGGCTTTTTTTTCAAAGAACTCATTATATTTGATAAGTCTCTTTGTTGATTCGGTAAACAAACTTGGCGCGGTGAACAAGACAATAATAAGAAATAGCAGCGGTATAAAAGTATATTTTATATATTTTTTGTTTTTTGACAAATCAATAGCAGAAGAAAATGGTATGGGTCTGAGTTTTGAAATTTTTTGATTTATGCTTGCCTGAATAAGCTCTTTGTTTTGCAGATTATTATCTTGTAATTGTTTTAATTGCAAAGTATTAAGCAATTTATCTTTTACTTTAGGAAAATGCTTTCCAATAATTTTTGATGCCTGTTCTTTAGAAATTATCTTACCGATTTTATAAATTTTTGATAAAGGAATTATTATGTATTTCAGAAGTATTATAATGTTTATAATAAGATATGTATAAAAAATCGTAGTTCTAACAGCTATTCCAAAATGAGCAAAATATTCCAGTATATTAACAGCAATATAAAAGAGCAATAAAATGGTGATAGTATAAATTATACCTTTGACAAGTTGATTTTTGTAATATTTACGGATAAACTCATCTAATTTGTTAATTAATATGTTGTAATTATCTGTCATTTATAGTTATTGTCCTAAAAATTAGTAAGTGTCTATATAAAGTGGATTCACAGATTACAAAATTACATAAAATTTGCGAATATATTATGAACCGGCTAAAATTTTGTCAGAGGCAAAATGAAATAATACAGGCACAGGACAGAATTGTGGAACGTAGAAAACCCGACAGGTCGCGTAGCACCTGTTGAGTAAATAGTGAAAATTTCTTGTATTTGTCTTTTTAC
>CAZOSY010000066.1:0-12320 GCA_964582565.1 uncultured Bacteroidales bacterium
TAATTAGAAATTAGGTCAATTAACAGTTATGAAATTTTAAACTGTGAACGGTTACTATAGATTATACTGTCATAATTTCTTTTTCTTTATCTTTTATAATTTTATCAATTTTTTCTATAAAAGAATTAGTAAATTTTTGAATTTCATCTTGTGATTTTTTTGATTCATCTTCAGTGACAGTATTTTTTTCTAATTCCTTTATTGTCTCTTTTCCTATTCGTCGTGAATTTCGTATGCTTATTTTTGATGTCTCCCCTTCATTTTTAATTTGTTTAACCAATTGTTTTCTTCTTTCTTCTGTAAGAGGAGGAACAATAATTCTTATTAAATTACCATCATTTTGAGGATTAAATCCAAGGTTGGCAGTTAATATAGCTTTTTCTATCGGGATAATCATATTTTTTTCCCATGGTTGAATAACAATTGTCCGGGGATTGGGAGTATTAATATTAGACATCTGACTTAAAGGAGTGCTGTTTCCATAATAATCAACACGTATATTATCAAGCATTTGAGGATCTGCTTTCCCTGCCCTTATTTTATGTAATTCGCGACTAAAATGAGAGATAGCATTCTCCATACTTTCTTTTGTTTCTTCTAAACAAAATTGGGCTTCTTCATTCATAATAATAATGTTTTTAATTAATAATTAAAAAGTAATTGCAAATTTAAAAAAAATAATTTTATCTGTATTATTTCTTGTTTTTTATAATAGTTCCTGTTTTTTCTCCTGATATAATTTTTTTAAGATTATTTTTAACATTTATGTTAAATACTATAACAGGTAGATTATTTTCTTTACAAAGAGTAAAAGCAGTCATATCCATTATGTTCAGATTTTTTTCATAAGTTTGTTTAAAAGAAAGAGTTTCGTATTTAACAGCATTTTTATCTTTTTCAGGGTCTGCTGTATATACACCATCTACACGTGTTGCTTTTAAGATAACATCTGCTTTTATTTCAAGAGCTCTTAGTACCGCTGCTGTGTCAGTAGTAAAATAAGGATTACCCGTTCCTCCACTGATAATAACAGTATTACCATTTTCAAGATTTTCAATTGCTTTTTTTCTGCTCATAGATTCGCAAACAGGGTCAATATTTATTGCTGATAATAGTTTTGTTTTAACATTTATATTTTCAAGCGCTGATTGCAAAGCCATTCCATTGATAATAGTAGCCAGCATTCCCATATAGTCGCCTTGTACACGGTCTATACCTTGTTTTGCCCCTTTAAGTCCTCTGAAAATATTTCCTCCACCAATAACAATAGCTAATTGAACGCCTGTGGTAATAACATCTTTTATTTCCTTTGCATATTCAGATAATTTTGTATGGTCTATTCCATATTTATTATTTCCCGTTAAAACTTCACCGCTAAGTTTTAAAAGTATTCGTTTGTATTTCATCTTTAAATAATTTTGTTAATAGTTATAAGAATATTATTAATATTTGTAATCTTTTGCAGATTTATTTTTTCATAAAATCATAAGATAAAAGACAAATTTACATAAAATAAATTTATTATATACATATATGGATTTGTAAAAAAATAATCTATTCATTTTAACTCGTTATTTTGTCCTTTATCTTCGTTACAAAAGTTAAAAAAACTGTGCTTTTTGTAAATCTTCTATATAATTAATATAATAATTTAATAACAATGTAGCAAAATTTTATCTTTAATTATTAATTTAGCACTTCATTAAAATCTAAAAGATATGTTACGAACACATACGTGTGGAGAACTATGTCTGAAAGACATTAACAAACAAGTTACATTATGCGGATGGATACAACATTCAAGAGATTTAGGCGGGATGACATTTATAGACCTGCGTGATAGGTATGGAATAACTCAACTGGTTTTTAATATAGAAAAAAATTCTGATATTTGTAAACAGGCAAGAGAGTTAAAAAGAGAATTTGTAATATCTGCAACAGGTATTGTTACTGAAAGAAGTAATAAAAATCTGAAAATACCAACAGGCAAAATAGAAATTATTGTCAGCAAGATAAAAATATTAAGCAAATCAAAAGTTCCTCCTTTTACCATAGAAGATGATACAGATGGTGGCGAAGAACTAAGGATGAGATATCGTTATCTGGATTTAAGAAGAAATATTATAAAACATAACCTTGAACTCCGTCATAAGATAGCAATTGAACTCCGAAATTACTTAAATTCTCTTAACTTTATTGAAATAGAAACACCTTTTCTGATAAAATCAACGCCGGAAGGTGCGCGTGATTTTGTTGTGCCTTCCCGTATGAACAAAGGAGAGTTTTATGCCTTGCCACAGTCACCGCAACTGTTTAAACAATTACTGATGATTGCCGGCTATGACAGATATTATCAACTGGTAAGATGTTTTAGAGACGAAGATTTAAGAGCTGACAGACAACCGGAATTTACTCAATTAGATTGTGAGATGTCTTTTGTTGAACAAGAAGATGTTTTAGATATTTTTGAAGGTTTGTTCATACATTTATTTAAAAAAATTAAAAATCTTAATCTCAATAAGTTCCCAAGAATAACTTATGATGATGCAATAAAATATTATGGAACCGATAAACCTGATATCAGATTTGATATGAAATTTGTTGAAATAAATACTCTTGTAAAAGGTAAAGGTTTTAAAATATTTGACCAGGCAGAACTAATTGTTGGTATTTGTGCTAAAAACTGTGCAACATATTCAAGAAAACAAATAGATGAACTGACAAATTTTGTAAAACAACCTCAAATTGGAGCAAAAGGACTCGTTTATATAAAATGTAATTCTGACGGAACTTTTAAGTCTTCTGTTGATAAATTTTTTAATCAACAGGAATTAAAAAAATATTCTGAAAAATTTAATGCACAAACAGGTGATTTAATACTTATCCTTGCAGGTGAAAAATGTCAAACACGCACAGCACTCAGTGAACTTCGTTTAGAAATGGGTAATGGTCTGGGCTTGAGAGACAAAAACAAATTTTCTCCTCTGTGGATTGTTGATTTCCCTTTATTGGAATGGAATGAAGAGGCAAAACGTTTTAACGCAACACATCATCCTTTTACATCACCAAAACAGGAAGATATTAAACTATTAGATATTGCTCCCGGTAAAGTAAAATCAAATGCTTATGATTTTGTTATCAATGGAATAGAAATAGGTGGTGGTTCAATAAGAATTCATACCAAAGAATTGCAAAATAAGATGTTTAAACTTCTTGGATTTACCAAAGAACAGTCGCAAAAGCAATTCGGATTTTTAACAGATGCTTTTGAATATGGAACGCCTCCTCATGGTGGCATTGCTTTTGGTTTTGACCGATTATGCGCCTTGTTTGGAGGTTCCGGATCCATAAGAGATTTTATCGCTTTTCCTAAAAACAATTCAGGAAGAGATGTAATGATTGATTCTCCTTCAAAAATATCAAAAGAACAACTTGAAGAGTTAAATATTAAACTAAAACAACCATGACCAAAAATAATTATGAATTAGGAACTTTGTGCTTTGTGCTTAAAACTTGAAAATAGTGTAATAATTTATAAAAAAGTAAATTAAAAACAGATGAAAATAATAATTCCAATGGCAGGTATGGGCAAAAGGATGCGTCCTCATACTTTAACTATACCAAAACCATTAATCCATATTGCCGGAAAACCTATTGTGCAAAGATTGGCAGAAGAAATTGTAAAAGTATGTCAGGAAACAGTTGAAGAAATAGATTTTGTTATCAGTGATTTTGGTAAAGATGTAGAAAATCAACTTATAACTATTGCAAAAAATCTGGGAGCAAAAGGTAAAATATATTATCAAAACAAACCATTAGGAACAGCTCATGCAATCCTTTGTGCAGAAAAATCACTTTATGGAAAAACAATAATAGCTTTTGCCGATACTCTGTTTAAAACAAATTTTACTCTTGATGAATCTAAAGAAGCTATTATATGGACAAGTAAAGTAAAAGATCCAAGTGCCTTTGGAGTAGTTAAGATTGATAATAATATAATAACTGATTTTATTGAAAAGCCATTACAACCTGTTGATACCAACCTTGCCATAATAGGAATATATTATTTTAAAAAAGGCGAACATTTAAAAGATGAATTAAAATATCTGATTACTAATAAAATCAAAAAAAACGGAGAATACCAAATCACTGATGCTTTGCAGAATATGATGAAAAAAGGAACTCTTTTTTATACTAACAGTGTTAAAGAATGGCTTGACTGTGGCAATAAAGATGCTACTGTCCATACAAATAAACGCATTTTGGAATTTAACAAAGATGAAAACTTAGTATCTCCTTCTGCAAAAATTCATAATTCAATAATTATTAAGCCCTGTTTTATAGGTAATAATGTATATATAAAAAATTCTATAATAGGACCTTATGTCTCTGTAGGAGAAAATTCCTGTATCGAAAAATCTGTTATAACCAATAGCATTATTCAAATAGAAACAAAAGTATCATTTGTAAATATTAAAAATTCAATGATTGGTAATCACGTTGAATTAACAGGGAAACAAAACGATGTCAGTATAGGAGATTATACAATATTAAAATAAATGCAACTAATTAATAATGAACCAATTACAAAAATATAAATGCCGTAGGATGCCTATCCAAAGGTATAAACATATAAAAAACCATCTAACATATTTATTTTTTCTATTACTCATTTTTTCTTCATGTAAGACAATAAAAAAAACAGAAAAACTGTCAGACGAAGAAAAAATGACAAATACTTCTTTATTAATTGATGCAAATAAAGAAAAAATTTTAGGAAACTATAAGGATGCAGCAGACCTATATGCTAAATGCATTAAAAACGACCATTCTAATGCAACAGCTATTTATGAATTAGCACGTATCTTTGCTTTGCAGGAAAAATATAAAGACGCTTTAATATTAGCAAAAAAATCAGTAGTTATAAATCCTGATAATGTATGGTATCAATTGTTGCTTGCAGATATACTTAAAAAAAATAATCAATATGATGATGTAATAAAAGTATATTCCAATCTTATTAAAAAATATCCTGAAAAAGTTGAATATTATATTGAACTGGCTTCTGCTTATATTTATATTAATAAATATAAAAATGCTATAAAAATATATAATACAATTGAAAATAAAATAGGTATTACAGAAGGAATATCCTTACAAAAGAAACAAATTTATCTCTTTTTTAAGAAAAAAAACAAGGCAATAGAAGAAATTAATAATCTTATATCAAAATTCCCTGATAATACAAAATATTATAACATTGCAGCAGACATATATCTTGCTGATAAACAATTTGATAAAGCTCTTGAAATGCATAACAAAATACTTGAAATAGACCCTAATAACTCTCTTGTCCATTTATCATTGGCAGATTATTACAGAACAACAGGCGAAAAAGAAAAATCTTATAAAGAATTAAAGATTGCTTTTAAAAATAGAAATCTTGACATAGATACAAAAATCAAAATTTTACTTTCTTATTATATAATTACAGAAAAATATCCTGAATTAAAGGAACAGGCAGATACACTTTTGAAAATTCTTATAAAAGTCCATCCGGATGAGCCAAAAGCACATTCAATGTATGCTGATTTCTTATACAGAGACAAAAAACTTAATAAAGCGCGTAACGAATTACATAAAACAATAACTTTGGATAATAGCAAATATGAAGTATGGCAACAACTATTATTAATAGAATCAGAACTTAAAGATTTTGATTTAATGGCAAAAGAAAGCAAGCAGGCAATAGAACTATTTCCTGAACAACCAGTGTTATATCTGCTTAACGGTATGGCGAATTATCAACTAAAAAATTATGCCAAGTCAATATCAACATTAAATAAAGGAATAAAAACCATTGTTGATAATAAAAAATTATTAATAGAATTCTATTCTTATCTCGGTGATATTAACTACAAAAACAAAAATAACAATGCATCCGATAGTGCCTATGAAAAAGTATTAGAATTAGATTCTAATAATTCTTATGTATTAAATAATTATAGTTTTTATCTCTCTTTGAGAAATGAAAATCTTGAAAAAGCTGAAAAAATGGCTGAAAAAGCGGTTTTACTTAGTCCTAATAGTTCAAGCTATCTTGATACTTACGGATGGGTGCTTTACAAAATGAATAAATTAAAACAAGCAAAAAAATGGATGAACAAAGCCCTTGAAAATGGAGGAGATAAAAGTAGCGTTATACTTGAACATTATGGTGATATTCTTTATAAAATGAGCGAAACACAAAAAAGTGCTGAATACTGGCAAAAAGCAAAAAATATAGGGAAAGGTTCTAAATATCTTGACAAAAAAATTAAGGATAAAAAATTATATGAATAATCTTTGGTCTAAAAAATTATACTTTTATAATATTTTTTTATTACTGTTAATATCTGTATTATCTTGTAATACACATAGAAAAATTATTAAACAACCAATTAAAGAAAAAGGTGCTGATTATTTATTTGAAAAATTAAAAAAAAATGAATTTCAATTTGATTGGTTTAGTGCAAAATTTTCTGCTGACTTTGAAGAAATTAATAAGAAAAAAATTTTCGTTAGAGGTCAAATCCGTATAAAAAAAGATAGTGTAATCTGGATATCTATATCATCACTCGGACTGGAAATAGTAAGATTCTATATAACTAATGATGTTATTAGATTTATTGACCGTTATAACTCAACTTATATTGTTGCTGATTTTAATTATTTTAATAATCTGTTTGATATAAATATGGATTTTGATATTTTGCAATCTTTAATTGTAGGCAATGATTTTTCTTACTATGAAAATAATAAGTTTAAAGCACATATTGATAATAAACAATATAAATTATCTACTGTTAACAGACGAAAACTTAAAAAATATATCAAAAATAATAATGAAAAATCTATCGTATTAGTGCAAGATATGTGGCTAAACCCCGAATCTTTCAAAATTACCAATATGACAATTAAAGAAATAAAAAAAAATCAAAAATTTAAAATTATATACTCTGACTTTAACCAAATTCAAAATAAATATCTTCCTAATCAAATAAATTTTAACATATTTAACATTAAAGATGAAAGAATAACAAAAATCTCTCTTAAATATTCAAAAATAACTTTAAACAAGCCCTTAACTTTTCCTTTTAAAATACCAAAAAAATATACTAAAATGAAATAAAATGCCTGCAAATTATTAGTACCCATTGACTTTTCTTTGTGTCAAGACAAAGAAAAATTATAATAATTGTAAATTTGACGACTGATTGATGCATACGAACAGATATCTTTTGACCTTATAATAACAGCAAAGCCAAATAGCTATCATTGGATATTTTCCTACGAGAAGATAGATACATTTTATAAAATCTTTAATCATTACTAATTTAAATGACATTATTTTTTAAATATAAACTAAATTTTTATACCTCCGCACTAGCTCTTCTATTTATAGCTACCATTTCTTTTGGGCAAACCAAAAAAAAATTAGAGGAAAAGAGGAAAGAAATTAAAAAAGAAATTTCTTATACAAACAATTTGATTGCTGAAACACAAAAAAATACAAAAGTAACTCTTAATAAACTTATTATCCTAAATAATAAAATAAGCAAAAGAAAAGAACTAATAAATACTATTAACATTGAAATACAATATATTGATAAAAAAATAAAATCTAATAATGACAGTATAGAAATTCTTACAAAAGAGCTTGAAAATCTTAAAGATGAATATGCTAAAATGATTTATTCTGCATATAAAAACAAAAACTCATATAGTCGTCTGATGTTTATCTTTGCCTCCAAAGATTTTAATCAGGCATACCATAGACTTCAATATATGCAACAATATAGTTCTTATAGGAAAAAACAGGCAGAATTAATACAAGATACAAAACAACTTTTAAATTTAAAAATACAGCAATTAGAAGCAGAAAAAAATGAAAAAAAGTTTTTATTAAACAATCAAAAAAATGAAAAATCCTTACTCGTTAAGGGGAAAAAAGAAAAAAATTATATTATAATGAAATTACAAAAAAAAGAAAAACAATTGCGAAAAACTCTAAGAGCAAAAGAATATGCTGCAAGAAAATTAAAAAAAGCTATAGAAGCAATTATAGCCGAAGAAATAAGAAAAACAGCAGAAAAAAGAAAAAACAAACCATCAACTAATATGTTTGCTCTAACACCCGAAGAATTAGCATTATCAAAAACATTCTCAAACAATAGAGGTAATTTACCATGGCCCCTGCTAAGAGGTATTGTGTCAAGCACTTTTGGTGTCCATTATCACCCTGTATTAAAAGGTATTAAAATTAAAAACAATGGTATTGATATTACTACTACCAAAGGTTCAAAAGTCAGAACTATCTTTGAGGGAAAAGTTACAGCCATAATATCTATACCAGGAGTTAATGGAAAAACTATTATTATCAGCCATGGAGAATACCTGACTGTATATTCAAATCTTGCTGAAGTATATGTTAAAAAAGGAGATAAAGTAAAAACAAAACAAAATATCGGACTTATTTATACTGATACCGAAAATGCTAAAACCATACTACAATTTCAGGTCTGGAAAGGAAAAACTCTACTTAATCCTGCATACTGGTTATCAGGTTTGTAATTCCTGCAAATTTTATTAGTGTTTGTAATTCGCTGTAAATCAATTTGTTAATAATTATGGGGCAAAAAATCTGAAATTATAACCTTTATGGCATAATATAATAAACATTTTTGATAAGTTGAACAGTTACTTATATTTTAAATTATTTTAAATTTGTTTAAAAACATTTAATTCCTTGATATTAAACAAAATAGAGAACCAAATTATAATATAAATATATATATTTTTAATTTTTTTTAAAAAAAAGTGAAAAAAAATTTGTTGATTAAAATTATTGTTTTACTTTTGCATTCCATTAAAAAAATAATGGGAATAATTAAGTTCTTTGAAAATATTGAAAGTAGCAAATAGGTAATAAATATACCCGCCAATATATTATATATATAAAGGTGGTAAATAATAAATTTTGAGCAATTAAAGATTAAATTTTACAACGAAGAGTTTGATCCTGGCTCAGGATGAACGCTAGCGGCAGGCTTAATACATGCAAGTCGAACGGTAAGGCCCTGCTTGCAGGGTACACGAGTGGCGAACGGGTGCGTAACGCGTATGCAACCTACCTTTAATTGGAGGATAGCCCCGAGAAATCGGGATTAATACTTCATAATATCCTTTTAACTCATGTTTTTTGGATTAAAGCTCCGGCGATTAAAGATGGGCATGCGTGACATTAGCTTGTTGGTGAGGTAACGGCTCACCAAGGCAACGATGTCTAGGGGTTCTGAGAGGATTTTCCCCCACACTGGTACTGAGACACGGACCAGACTCCTACGGGAGGCAGCAGTAAGGAATATTGCGCAATGGAGGCAACTCTGACGCAGCCATGCCGCGTGAAGGAAGAAGGCCTTATGGGTCGTAAACTTCTTTTATTTAGGAATAACCCCCCCAACGTGTTGGGGGCTGAAGGTACTAAACGAATAAGCACCGGCTAACTCCGTGCCAGCAGCCGCGGTAATACGGAGGGTGCAAGCGTTGTTCGGATTTACTGGGCGTAAAGGGCGTGCAGGCGGTTTGGTAAGTCAGATGTGAAAGCCCTGGGCTTAACCCGGGAAGTGCATTTGAAACTGCCTTTCTTGAGTATGGGAGAGGAGAGTGGAATTCCCAGTGTAGAGGTGAAATTCGTAGATATTGGGAGGAACACCGGTGGCGAAGGCGACTCTCTGGACCAATACTGACGCTGAGACGCGAAAGCGTGGGGAGCAAACAGGATTAGATACCCTGGTAGTCCACGCCGTAAACGATGATTACTCGTTGTTGGCAATACATCGTCAGCGACTGAGCGAAAGCATTAAGTAATCCACCTGGGGAGTACGATCGCAAGATTGAAACTCAAAGGAATTGACGGGGGCCCGCACAAGCGGAGGAGCATGTGGTTTAATTCGATGATACGCGAGGAACCTTACCTGGGCTTAAATGTATTTTGACAGGCTGGGAAACCAGTCCTTCTTCGGACAATTTACAAGGTGCTGCATGGTTGTCGTCAGCTCGTGCTGTGAGGTGTCGGGTTAAGTCCCATAACGAGCGCAACCCTTATCTTTAGTTGCCATCAGGTAATGCTGGGAACTCTAAAGAAACTGCCTACGCAAGTAGTGAGGAAGGTGAGGATGACGTCAAGTCAGCACGGCCCTTATGCCTAGGGCTACACACGTGCTACAATGGTCAGTACAGAGAGTCGCTACTTGGTGACAAGATGCTAATCCCAAAAACTGATCCCAGTTCGGATCGAAGTCTGCAATTCGACTTCGTGAAGTTGGATTCGCTAGTAATCGCAGATCAGCAATGCTGCGGTGAATACGTTCCCGGGCCTTGTACACACCGCCCGTCAAGCCATGGAAGTTAGTGGTACCTGAAGTCGATAACCGAAAGGAATCGCCTAAGGTAAAATTAGTAACTAGGGCTAAGTCGTAACAAGGTAGCCGTACCGGAAGGTGTGGCTGGAACACCTCCTTTCTAGAGTAATTTATTATTCTTTTTAAATTTTTTTAAATCGGATATTTGTTACTTATGCTACTTCAATATTTCTATTTGTTTGATAAATTTACCCTAAACGAATTAAACGAAGTTAGACAAGTTCTTGCTTACTTGAGCAAAGGGTGTAAAACTTATTATTGTTAGAGTAAGTAATACAGTCCTGTAGCTCAGTTGGTTAGAGCACTACACTGATAATGTAGGGGTCCGCAGTTCAAATCTGCGCGGGACTACAAATCAATCGTTTTGGGGGATTAGCTCAGCTGGCTAGAGCGCTTGCCTTGCACGCAAGAGGTCATCGGTTCGACTCCGATATTCTCCACAATTATCCTGAACGAAGGATAATTTTTTATTGAAATATTTAAATGGATTAATAGCTCAATGGATAGAGCGTCCCGACCAATAGTCGGGAAGGTCATCGGTTCGACTCCGATATTCTCCACAAATCTTATTCCCGAACTATCGGGATGAAAAAGGGATAAAGTTCTTTGACATATTGAAAGAAAATACAACAGTAATTGATATATTTTTTATATCAACATTGTTAAGAGTAATACATCGAGTATTATAAATACAATATAAGTAAGAAAGTAATTAAGAGCGTACGGCGAATGCCTTGGCTCTCAGAGGCGATGAAGGACGTGATAAGCTGCGATAAGCTTCGGGTAGGTGCAAATAACCTTTTATCCGGAGATTTCCGAATGGGGCAACCCTCCCGACTGAAGGTCGGGAATCCTGAAAAGGAAGCTAACCCGGTGAACTGAAACATCTAAGTAACCGGAGGAAGAGAAAACAATAGTGATTCCCCAAGTAGTGGCGAGCGAACGGGGAACAGCCTAAACCGGCATTGTTACGGCAAAGTCGGGGTTGTAGGACTGCAATGTGGAATATAAATTTATAGTAGAACATTTCTGGAAAGTTAGACCATAGAAGGTGATAGTCCTGTAAACAAAATAAATTTATTACCTAGCAGTATCCTGAGTACCGCGGGACCGGAGAAATCCTGTGGGAATCTGCCAGCACCATCTGGTAAGGCTAAATACTCCTGAGAGACCGATAGTGAACTAGTACCGTGAGGGAAAGGTGAAAAGTACTTCGAACAGAAGAGTGAAATAGAACCTGAAACCATACGCTTACAAGCGGTAGGAGGTGAAAATAATGAATTTATTCATATATTAGTAACTGACTGCGTGCCTTTTGCATAATGAGCCTACGAGTTACTCCTCTCTAGCAAGGTTAATCTTGATTACAAGAGAAGCCGAAGCGAAAGCAAGTCTGAATAGGGCGAAATAGTTAGAGGGGGTAGACGCGAAACTTTGTGATCTACCCATGACCAGGTTGAAGCCTCGATAACACGAGGTGGAGGACCGAACCAGTATACGTTGAAAAGTGTTTGGATGAGTTGTGGGTAGGAGTGAAAGGCTAATCAAACTAAGAGATAGCTCGTACTCCCCGAAATGTTTTTAGGAACAGCCTCGAGGTCGAGTGTCATAGAGGTAGAGCTACTGATAGGACTAAGGGGCTTCACCGCCTACTAAATCCTAACAAACTCCGAATGCTATGACATATACTCGGGAGTGAGGGCATGGGTGCTAAGGTCCATGTCCGAGAGGGAAACAACCCAGAGCATCAGCTAAGGTCCCTAAATGTATACTAAGTTGATCTAACAAAGTTAGATTGCTTTAACAGCTAGGATGTTGGCTTGGAAGCAGCCATTCATTTAAAGAGTGCGTAACAGC
>CAZOSY010000067.1:0-12178 GCA_964582565.1 uncultured Bacteroidales bacterium
TAAATTGTTAATAAAAATTGTTTAAATTATTTTTTTTAACCATAGAATTCGGATTGGAATGACAACTTCATCATGTTGGGAAAGTGGGGGTAAGGACGCGTAAAACGCGTCCTTACCCCCACCCTGAACTCTAAATAACACTGTCATTCCGAGCAATAGCGAAGGAGCTCATAATATTTAGAAACGATTTTACCTAAATTTTTAAATTTAGTCGGACACTAGTGATATTTTTTAGCAAAATAAACTTTTGCTATTTATTTGAATTTTTTGTTATTATTTTTCATTAAAAATTTCCTGAAGACCATATAGTTCATTTCTTAATCGTGTTGCTTCTATAAAATCAAGTTCTTTGGCTGCTTTATTCATAGAATATTTTGTTTTTATCATTGTCTTTTTTATTTGTTCTTTTGTCATATATCTTACAACAGGGTCAGCAGCGATATTAATTTTTTGTTTTTCAATATAAGGTCTGCTTCTTTTTAATTTTGAGTCAGCAACAGCGGTCTGAGCAAGTATTGATTTAGTAGATTTTATTATCTGTGCAGGAATTATTTTATTTTTAAGGTTATAGTCCAGTTGTTTTTTTCGTCTTCTGTCTGTCTCATCTATTGTTTGTTGCATTGACTTTGTAATTTTATCAGCATACATAATAACTTTACTGTCAATGTTGCGTGCCGCTCTTCCTGCTGTTTGTGTAAGAGAGCGGTTAGATCGCAAGAAACCTTCTTTATCAGCATCCAATATAGCTACCAAAGAAACCTCAGGCAGGTCAAGACCTTCTCTTAATAAGTTAACACCTACAAGAACATCATAAACTCCGAGGCGAAGATTACGCATTATCTCAACTCTGTCAAGAGTATCAACATCAGAATGAATATAAGTACATTTTATATTAAGTTTTAAAAAATATTTAGACAGTTCTTCAGCCATTCTTTTTGTGAGTGTTGTAACAAGCACTCTTTGTTTTTTGTTTATTGTCTTATTTATTTCATTAAGTAAGTCATCAATCTGGTTAAGAGCCGGTCGCACTTCAATAACAGGATCTACAAGTCCTGTAGGACGTATAAGCTGTTCAACTATAACACCCTGACATTTTTTAAGTTCATAATCTCCAGGAGTAGCACTAAGATATATTGTTTTGTTCATCATTGTTTCAAACTCATCAAATTTCAAAGGTCTGTTATCCAAAGCAGATGTCAGTCGGAATCCATATTCTACAAGATTTTGCTTTCTTGAGCGGTCTCCTCCATACATAGCTCTGAGTTGTGAAATACTTACATGGCTTTCATCAATAATCATCAGATAATCATCAGGGAAATAGTCAAGTAAGCAGAAAGGTCTTGACCCGGGCGGTCTGCTATCAAAATATCGTGAGTAGTTTTCTATTCCTGCACAATAGCCCAGTTCACGCATCATTTCCAAATCATAAGTAACACGGTCTTTTAAACGTCTGGCTTCTAAATGGCTTCCCTGTTTTTCAAAATACTCAACCTGCTTAATCATATCATTATGAATTTCTGTAACAGCATTTTCCATTGTATCTTTTGAAGTAATAAAGATATTTGCAGGATAAATACTGACAGAGTCAAAGTCCTCAATTTTATATCCGTTGTCAGGATTAAAAGATTCAATAGATTCTATTTTATCTCCAAAAAATATTATACGATAAGCATAATCAGTGTATGCAAGAAACACATCAACAGTATCTCCTCTGACGCGAAACTTTCCTCTGCTAAACTCGTCTTCTGTTCTTGAATAAAGACAATGAACCAAAGAGAGTAATAATTTATTACGACTGATTGTTTCATTTGTTTTTAAATGTATCACATTTTTATTAAAATCATCAGGATTTCCAATTCCATAGATACAGGATACAGAGGCAACAACAATAACATCTCTTCTGCCTGATAATAAAGCAGAAGAAGTGCTAAGTCGCAGTTTTTCTATTTGGTCATTAATAGATAAGTCCTTTTCAATATAAGTATTTGTTGCAGGTATATATGCTTCGGGCTGATAATAATCATAATAAGACACAAAATATTCTACGGCATTTTCAGGAAAAAATTGTTTAAACTCTCCATATAATTGAGCGGCAAGAGTTTTGTTATGACTTAATATTATTGTTGGTCGCTGAGTTTGTTGAATAACATTAGCAATAGTAAAAGTTTTTCCTGAGCCGGTAACTCCAAGCAATGTTTGATATTGGTCGTTTCTGTTAATGCCGTCAGTTAATTGTTTTATAGCTTGGGGTTGGTCGCCTGTTGGAATAAAATCTGATGTTAATTTGAATTTCATAAAAAGATAAACTGTTAAATTACCCAAACAAATGGAGTTGTGCAATGGTTGTTATATGTTAATAATTTAGAGGTATTATAAATTCTTCTAATATTTTTTTATTATAAGCTTTCCATCCACCACGGTAATCACGACTTGATATAGCAATAAATTTTCCCATTCTTTCCGAATTTAATTGATCTAACAATTTTTGGTTGTCTCCGTTAAATTTAATGCAATAACCCGAATAAAAAGTACATTCAGAATTTTGGTAATAAATAAAATTTGGTTTTTTATTCATTGGTGAAAAAATTATTTTCTTGCCAAAACTCGTATCTAAACTTTGTGTTCTACCAAATGCATACCAAACTGTTGGATTTGGATTCCCGTTATCTCTTTTGTTTAATTCATTTTTAACTGACAGTAAATATTGATATGCAAGGGGAAATTTTGATTTTAATTCTTCTTCGGTTATTATTTGGTTTGAATGTATTTTCTTTGATATTCGTCTAAATGTTGAATTCTGATATATGGTGGATTGCCAACTATAAAGTCATAAGTTTGATTTAACATAATCAATAAAATTAATTATTTGAAATTCATTTTGAATAAAAACCTCATAGCGTTCTATACCTAGACTTCCCTTTTTTGAACCATCAGGTCTTACTCTATCATCAACCAACAAACCATCTATGTTAGATACATCAATATTTGTATTTATTTGCAAAAATGATTTTCTGCCTGTTTTCCCAGAATAACCAATAATTGAAAAGGTTTCATTTTTAATTATTAATTTTATTTTAGTGTCTTGAACGATTATCTCTGTATTTGAGATTTTGTTCAAAGAATTTAAAAATATATAGAACAATCGTTTGCTTTCTTTTTTTTTCGCAAAGAAAATGTCGGCTTCTGAAAGAAAATGTTTGTCTTCAATTACATTTTTTATCTTTTTTATTTTCTCAGTATTCATTTTTTCTAATATATCATCAGGGTCATTATTTAAATAATCAATCAAAAACAAATCATCTTCAAACCAAAAATATTTAATAAGAGTAATATTACCTTTACTTTTTTTGGCTTTTTCAATGTCAGTTTGACTGAATTGTTTTGCCATTAAAAATATTTCGACACTATCTTTTGCTATTTCATTATACTTTGGAAGTTTAATATTGAATTTTTGAATTGTTTGTAAATAAATCTCTGCAAAATGATCCTCAATGAAATCTTTATAATCACTCGCTTGGTTCCTTATATTTTTATCTTGATCTTTTTTTAGTTCAAAAATTAAAAAATTTTTAGATTCCGGATTAAAAGTAAGAATATCAATTCTTCCAGATGTTCCTTTGCTTCTTACATTACCCTCTAATCTAAATTCATTTGTTATAAAAATATATTGTGGAAAAATAAATTTCCAATTTTCTGTTAAAAAATTATTTAATTCCAATTCAGACTTATTTATCTGTTTTAAAAATTTTTTATTTTGATTAGAGAAAAGTTTAGGCATTTTTTTGATTATTTATATATTCGTTAATTAAGTTAATTAATTTTGTTCCAATAATTCTAAAAGCATTCAAATCGTCAATTGTCCAGTTTTCTATTTCATATAATTCATCATTTTTTTTTATAAGATTGATAATTTTTTTATAATCTATATCTGTAATTTCTAATTTTTTCATAAAAATGTTAATTTAAATACATATATAAGTTTTTATCATAATATTTACCTTTTACTTTCAGTTCTTTTGAATTTTCTCCCATAAAATGAACTTTGTAGTTTCTTCCCCATATTTTTATTAATGTTTGAGCTACAAATTTGTGAATTGGCTTTAACTTTTCAGTACTTCTTGGACCAAATTCAATATATTTTTGAAATGAAGTTGATATTTCCTTTAAGAATTTTGTTTCATTATACATAATCTTTTTTTAAAATATTTTTTGTAAAATTAATAATTTTTTAATAACTCCGTATCTTTATTTACTTGATGTATTATTATCCAAAATAAGTATAAAAGTTGAATACAATTTGCATAAAGCAGATAATTTTATAAATATATGAGTTACAATTGTTTTAATATAATTGATAAGGGTTTTGTATAATAAGCAAAGTTACAAAATAATCTGATATATTGCAAATTTTTATAGATTTATTTAATGCGAATTGCTTTTTTAACAAATCTTATTCCATCAACTTTTAAGGTGTAAAAATAAATTCCGGAACCAAGAGCAGAAGTATTCCACTTAACAGAATATTTGCCTTTATTCTGTTGCTTTTTTACTAATGTGGTAATATATTTCCCTGCATAAGAATAAATAACAAGTTCTGTATAAACTGTTTTATCCAAATAATAAGTAAATGTTGTGCTGTTTTTAAACGGATTTGGATAAATATTAAATTTTAAATTTTTGTATAATTCATTTATAGCTTCTGATATGTTTGCAACAATATTTGAGACAGATTTATCATAAATTGCTGAGCTGTCAGGGCTGCATGAGTCTGGACTTAATACAGATATTTGATAATATATAGTATCTGAATAAGAGCTTGTGTCTGTCCATGAATACAAATCACTTGTTACTGAGTCAATCAGTGAAAGATTATCAGGTGAAGTGCCTTTATAAATATAATATTGAGTAAAATCAAAGCCGGAATACTGGTCCCAGTTAAGTTCATAACCTTCTGGTGATAACGTTGTAATTGACAGGTAAATAGTTTTATGAAAAGGGCTTAAGTCCGACTCAAAATCACATGTATCAATGACAGATATTTTGTATGTATCTGAATGTTGTGCAGGGTTTGAAGAAGTGTCAGCAAAAATGCCTGAGCTATCAAAAGCCACATTTGCTATTAAGTTAAAAGTATCTATTCCTGACATTTTGTATATGTTAAATGATTTTATGCCAAGGTCCGGAATTTTTTCCCATATTATCAGGTTTTTATTTATTTCATTGTTTACTGTAACCATACATATTTTTTGGTCTTGATATGTATCAGAAGGGAAGCATCCATATCCATTTTCATCTGTTTTTATAAGATAAACATCTTTTTCGCCTGCTCCAAAACTAAATGTATATCCGGATATGATATATCCGTTATCATTGGTTTGTTGAACAGAATAGCCATAATCAGCAGAATCTCCGCCAAAAGTTTTATTCCATAAGATATTGCCTGAAGAATCTGTTTTTATAAGGAGCATATCTCCTTGCGTTCCGCCTGTAATAATATATCCGTTATCATTTGTTTGTCTGACTGATTCTCCACAATCATTATCCGGGTTACCAAAGGTCTTTGTCCATAAAGTATCGCCAACAGAGTCGGTTTTTATAATATATACATCTTTATTTCCTATGCCAAAGCTTTCGGTAAATCCTGTAATGATATATCCGTTGTCATTAGTTTGCTTCACAGAATATCCTTCATCTTGGTCAGTTCCGCCAAAGGTCTTGGTCCAGATGATATTAGCTGATGAGTCGGTTTTTATAAGATATACATCAGAGCCACCTGCGCCAGAACTCTTGGTATAGCCGGTAATGACATATCCTGTATCATTGGTTTGCCTGACAGAATACCCTTTATCCCATGCTGTTCCGCCAAAGGTCTTAGTCCATAGAGTGTCGCCAATAGCATCTGTTTTTATAAGATATACATCATAAGCTCCTGCACCAAAGCTTTTAGTATAGCCGGTAACAATATAACCATTATCATTTGTTTGTTGAACAGAATATCCTTCGTCATAATCTGTTCCGCCAAAGGTCTTTGTCCATAAAGTATCGCCAACAGAGTCGGTTTTTACAAGGAATACATCTTTATTTGAAGTGCTGAAGTTATAAGTATAACCTGCAATAATATATCCATTATCATTGGTTTGTTGTATTGAGCGTCCTGCATATTCATTTTCATCTTGAACACAAATTTTCTTATACCATAAAGTGTTACCAATAGAGTCAGTTTTTACAAGATACAGATGATGTCCTGTGCCAAAACTGTTGGTAAATCCTGCAATAATATATCCATTATCACTGGTCTGTTGCACAGAGTAACCTTGTTCCGAGTCAACTCCGCCAAAGGTCTTTTCAAAAGTAATCTGTGCTTTTACATTTAAAATTGATACACAAAAAAATAAAATTGCAATTGAAAAATAAATTTTTGTTTTTTTTAATAATTGGTTTTTTTTCATGGGTTTATATTTTTGTAATAGGTTTACCCCGTGAAATAATTTTGCATAGCAAAATTAATCAGGCAACTGCCTGATTATTTCACAGGGTGAATTTTTAGTTGTTTATATAAAAATCAGTTTATTTTTGGTTTAATAGTTTCATTATATTTTTTTGTGTTTCTCAAAAATTTAAGCATTGGCTCTTGTTTTAAGTCATTAAAATCATCAAAACCTAAATTAATAGCATTATTTAGTTCTAATATTGCTTTGTCTAATTTGTTTTGTTTAGAATATAAGCATGCATACAAATAGCTTGGTCCGTAATTTTCAGTGTCTATTATCTTGTAAAGTTTTAAATATTTCTCTGCTTGTTCAAGATTATCTGAATTTATAGCATTATAAGATTGCATATATGAGGCCAAACTCAAAAAATTAAGTAATCGTTCAATTAACAGGACTTTTTCTTTATCTTTTGTGTTTTTTATTTGTCCATTCAATCTCTCAACTTCTTTTTTCCACCACAAAACATTTTTTGCTGAAAGATAATATAAATATTTTTGTTGCAGTTCAGCTTCTTTTTGTTCATTTTGTTCTTTGTATTTTAATGCTTTTTGAATTTGAGCAGATTGTTCAAGTTTTGTTAATATTTTTTCATATTCTGTAATATCATACAAGCCATCTAAATAATTAATTAATTTTTTATACAATATATAAGTTTTGTATGTCTCTGACGGATTGTTTGTTTCATCTTTTTTAGGCAAATTATTTTCAATAAAATTATGTATAACAGAGTTGTTAACAGGTATAAGATTATTTCTCATAGCATTAAATTCTAACCATTGAAACACGTCAGGGATTATTTTTTTAGGTGGCCAGTCGTGTTTTCCTTCAAATACAATTAATTGATGTTTTATATCTGATTTGTCAAGAGCTTTGTTTAAATTTTGCATTTCAAGATAATTAAAATCTTTGTTGCCTGTTAATCCTAAATAATTAAATTTGTTGGTAATTGGTCTGTTGAGTTTCGGAAATCCGGCAGAACATCCTATAATGCCTGTAATTCCTCCTTTAAATATTGCTATAGAAGTTGCAACTCTTGCTCCTCCTGAAAATCCAATGCAATAAATTCTTTTTTTATCAACAGAAAATCTTTGTTCTGTGTCATCAAAAAGAATATCAATGGAATTGTTTAAATATTCCCAAGATAATCCATTCTTTGAGTTATTGGAGCCAACAATAATATATCCGTATTTTTCTGCGTTATCTTTAAGCAGCTTTACAGGTATATTGCCTCTTGCATGAGAATCAAAAGCATAAATTACAGCCCATTGTTTATCAGAATTATAATAAGAAGGTAAATATAAAGAATAATTTTGAGAAGTATCTTTTTTACAAATTATTTTTTCAATAACTTTACCTTTTACAAAATGTTCTTCATTGTTATCTTTATCTTTTTTTGAAGAGCATGATTGTAATATAAAAAAGAAAATAATAAAAAATATTTTTGCGTTTGATTTCATAACATATTTATTTTTGCAAATATATTAAATATACTTTTAAATTACTCACTTCGTTCGTGAGATCGCTTCGCTAAGTTGTTATATTGCTATTTTTGAATTTTAAAGAACTGTATCTGATTTCTGATTAAATCCAAGTCCCAATTCTAATATGTAGTTATTTTAAGTTTTTTTTGTAATTTTGTATTTGTTTTATTTTTTTTTTAATTAAATGATTTAATTCAGTGATAATTAAAAAATTATTATATATCATCTCTATTTTTATTACCGTCTTTATTTGCAATAATAAAGCAAATGCGCAATTTAAAAATGATATTAAAACACATAGCTTGTTTTTGATTTCTGAATCACATCATTCAACGCTAAAATTAAGTAAAGAGGACTCTGCAGAATATTCTGTTAAAGGATTTCAATGGGGATTTAATTTTGGAACATACTTTGCCAATAATGCTACAGCAAATTATTATAACGGCACCAATGAAACAAACAACTTAAATGCTATTATTGGAAATGACCCATACACAGGAACATGGAATAATACCTACAATTATACTCATGATGAAATAAAAGAAGAATTAGGATATGAATTTGAAATAGCCGAACTGCCTGAACGTATGAAATATGACATAGCTTTTGCTCTAGGATTTTATGTAAAATATAATATTAACAATAACACCGGTTTTTTTGCAGATTTTAATTATGTAAAACTAAAAGCCAATAATATATTTACTCTTGACCTTTATGATGGCTATGATATTGCTCAAAATTTAGAATGTTATATTAACGGAGCAGAAGAAAGATATGATATAGATTTAGGAATATGTAAAACTTATGGACAAGCAAACAGATATAAACCTTTTGTTGAACTGGCTTTTAATATTAATAACACAAAAGTTAAACAGGCAACAGCATATATTGAATCTCTTACACATCCTAACAAAATTTTAAGTTATAGTTTTTTAAGCCCTTATAATGGATATTATAATTTACGTGATGATGGAATTGGCTACGGTGTTTATGTAGGAACAGGAATTCAAATAATATTATCAGAGTCGTTTTTATTATATTCAGGCGTTAATATACAAATGAAACAAATTAACCTTGGAGAATATAAAGAAAAATACAGATTGCAGGAAAATTTTTTTATCAGATTAGTATTTAAAAATTTAATCTCTTCATCACAAAACGATGCATAAATTCTTATGTGGAATAGACAATAAATAGATTATTCTGTAAAATGTTACGATACTCGTAAATAAGAATTATCCTTAAATTTAAATTTTTTTATCAGCAAATCAATAAATTATTTATGTTTATATTTATTTTTGCAAAATAAAATGCAAAAAGAATTTATAACTACTAAAAAAATAGCAACTGTTCACAGAATGCTGAGAGACAAAAAATAAAGCACAAAGAACATTAAAAATTTTAAAAACAAAAGTTTATGGAAAATAAAAAACCGGATTTATCAGATAATTCAAAATCATACTCTAACTTTATCCAAAATATTATAGAGGAAGATTTAAAAAACAACAAAAATGATAGTCATGTTCATACAAGATTTCCTCCGGAACCTAATGGCTATCTTCATATTGGTCATGCAAAATCTATTTGTCTTAACTTTGGTTTGGCTGAGCAATATCATGGATTATGCAACTTACGGTTTGATGATACTGATCCAATAAAAGAAGATGTTGAATATATTGAATCTATAAAATCAGATATCAATTGGCTTGGTTTTGACTGGGAAGATAGAATGTTTTATGCATCTGACTATTTTGAACAATTATATCAGTATGCTATACAACTTATAAAACTTGGCAAAGCTTATGTATGTGATTTAAGTCCTGAACAAATCAAAGAATATCGGGGAACGCCAACTATTCCAGGCAAAGAAAGTCCTTATCGTAATCGTTCTGTTGAAGAAAATCTTGATTTATTTCAAGGTATGCGTTCAGGAAAATTTCCTGAAACTTCACATATTCTTAGAGCAAAAACAGGAATGTCTTCGCCAAATATGCATATGCGAGATCCTGCTATATATCGTATAAAATATGCAAAACATCACAGAACAGGAGACAAATGGTGCATATATCCAATGTATGACTTTGCCCATTGCTTATCCGACTCTATTGAAGGCATCACACATTCTGTTTGTACTTTGGAATTTGAAGTCCATCGTCCATTATATGACTGGTTCATTGACCAGTTAAACATACATCATCCGCAACAAATAGAGTTTGCCCGCTTAAATCTTAATTATACTGTGATGAGCAAACGAAAACTTTTGGAACTTGTTGAAGGAAAGTATGTCAGCGGATGGAACGACCCAAGAATGCCTACAATATGTGGCTTGCGAAGACGCGGCTACACACCTGAATCTATTAAAAACTTTTCTAAAAAAATAGGTATTGCCAAAAGAGATGGTATTATAGATGTAGCATTGCTTGAATATAGCATACGGGAAGACCTGAATAAAAGAGCACCAAGAGTTATGGCTGTGCTTAATCCTTTAAAAGTAATTATAGACAATTATCCTGAAGATAAAACAGAACTAATAGATGCAATAAATAATCCTGAAGACCAAAGTATGGGAACCAGAAAAGTACCTTTTTCACGCATCTTATATATTGAGCAGGAAGATTTTCAGGAAAATCCCTGTAAAAAATTTTTCCGATTAGCATCCGGTCGTGAAGTAAGATTGCGATATGCATATTATATTAAATGTGTAAAGATTGTTAAAGATGAAAAAACAAAAGAGATAAAAGAGTTGCATTGCACTTATGACCCAAAGACAAAAGGTGGCTCTTCGCCTGACAAACGCAAAGTAAAAGCTACTTTACACTGGGTGTCTGCAAAACATTCTCTTAATGCTGAGATACGATTATATGACCGACTTTTTACAGTAGAAAATCCAATGGCAAAAAAAGATGATTTTAAAAATTATCTGAATCTAAATTCTTTAAAAATTTTATCAGATTGTTATGTTGAACAAAGTTTAAAAAATGCTGCGCCGGAAAGCAAATTTCAGTTTGAAAGAAAAGGATACTTTTGCGTTGATACTGACTCTTCTGACAAAAAATTAATATTTAATATGACTGTTCCTTTACGGGATTCATGGGCTAAAATCTTAAAAAAAAATGATGGTACTAACTAATTATAAATGAATTATTTATGAATAAAAGAATGGTTTTGAAAGCAGGGGAAAAATAATCTAAATATAAATGATGTATAAAAAACATATCCCAAATTTTGTTACTTGTTTAAACCTGATTTCAGGATGCTTGTCTGTTATTATGGCTTTTAATGCTCATCTTGTAATATCAGCTTATCTTATTGTATTAGCATCATTTTTTGACCTTGCCGACGGTTTGCTTGCACGATTGTTAAATGCAAAATCAGATTTTGGAAAACAACTTGATTCTCTCGCTGATATTGTTAGCTTTGGTATTGCACCCGGAATAATAATGTTTCAATTAATTAGCAAAAGCTCCGGATTGCCTGCATTATATGTCTTAAACACTAATTTAATTTCTTATATTGCAATTATAATACCTCTGTTTTCTGCTTTGCGTTTAGCCAAATTTAATATAGATGATAATCAAAAGGATTCATTTATTGGACTGCCAACACCTGCCAGTGCAATATTTATTGCTTCTTTGCCTATTATTATATATGCTCAAAATACAAGTGATTGTATATTAAATTTTATATATAATCCTTATTTTCTTATAATTATTACAATTGTTTTATCTTATTTATTGATTTCTCCTTTGCCTTTGTTTTCTTTTAAATTTAAAAATCTTAAATGGACAGAAAACAAGATAAGATATATCTTCCTAACAATATCAGTAATATTATTTCTTTTATTTTATTTTATAGCAATTCCTTTTATTATTATTTTATATATAATTTTATCAATTACTGAAAATTTGATAAAAACAAAAAAAACATAAAAGGATAAAACAATTTTGGCACTTCGGTATTTTTAATGGGTAATAAAGTATTATAAATTTCTAATTGCTCTAATTATCTAATTTTATCCCGTTAAATAATGCGAAGCAATTAGGGTTCAAAGAAAATAATAGGGGGACAATAGGTTTTATTGTAACCGTTCATAGCTTGAAATTAAAATAATAAAGTCAAAAGCCAAAAGACAAAAATTAAAAATCAAAAGCATCTTGAGTTCAGAACATTTATCTTGATTTTGAAGTTACGATAGATTTTGCAATT
>CAZOSY010000068.1:0-11958 GCA_964582565.1 uncultured Bacteroidales bacterium
TGTCTTTTATCTTTTGTCTTTTGTCTTTTGTCTTTTGTCTTTTGTCTTTTGTCTTATTCCCAGTTACCATCAACAGATGCTTCTGTCATTGACCCTACTTTTAAGCTGTCTATACGATAGAATAGTTTTTTATCAAGACCTTTTAAGAAATATTCTTTTTTAGCAGAAGCTTCAAATACCTGAACTTTTACATTACCTTTTTCTATTTCTCCTGCTTCTAATCTAAATTTCTCACCACAGGAATAAGGAATATAAGGTAAAGAATCAATTTTAAAATCAGAATTATTCTTAAACAATGTTTCAGATACATTTATATAACTGGTATCTCTGACAATAACAGCAGTAGTATCTTCTATGTCACCTTCCATTCTTACAACAGGAATTTTACCGTTTTTATAAAAATCTACTAATGTGTCAAAACTGGAAGAATATACATTATTAACGGACTTGAAAGATGCCTGAATATTACGTATGTCTTTAAGATTTTGAATAACAGCTTCTTTTCTTTCTGCTGATTTTTTGTCAAATCGTACAGTTCCCATAATACTTTCATATACAAAATAAGCAAGTGTAATAATAACAATTGCTAAAACGATTTGGATTACATTTTTTTTCATAACTAAATATTATTTATATTTTTGAATTAAGATAAAATTTTAGGCAAATGTATAATTTTTTTTTTATTCACAATAGCATAGGAAAAAATATGTATTATGAGTTATGAATTATTAAAAAAAATGTAATAAAAGATGAACCCACTCCGAAAAGCAGATATTTGTCTATTTGTCATTCTTCACCCCGTTAGATATAAGATTATATAATAATAATCAATACTCTAACTTAAAATTATCTAACGGGGTAAACTTGTTTCAGAATCTATTGATATTATTGAAATTAGAGATTCCGAAATAAATTCGGAATGACATAATTTTGTCTTTTCGGAGTGGGCTCAAAGATAAATTGTAAACATTTACAGAATGTTGAAAGACAAAAAACACAAATCACATTAAAAAAAAACTCATAAATCATGATTTTATTAATATCATTTTCTTTGTTACAGAGATATGTTTTGTTGTTAAACGATAAAAATAAATTCCGTTTTTAAAATTTTCTGCATTTATAACAAATTTATGTTGTCCTTGGCTTAATTCAGAATTATTTACAGTTAATATTTTTTCTCCAAGCAAATTAAAAACACTTATATCAACAAACTCTTTATAAGGCAGATAAACATAAACAGATGTATTTTTTGTAAAAGGATTTGGATAGTTATTACTTAAATAAATTTTATTATATAAATTATTAAAATCATTTATAGATGTATTATTATATTTTTGGTCAGCAGCAACAGCACTTTGTTGTATGTCAGCAAGATGTTCTCCTGCAATCAGAGCAAAAGCTATTTTAACAGAATCACAAGGTGATAAATTAACAGGTCCCGAACTTATCATATCAGATACATCATTACCTGTTTGAGAGTAAAAGCCCGCACTGTTTCTGTTTGTCCTTAAAGCATAATATTTATCATATCCTGTAAAGCTAGAAGAGCCATCACTGTTAAATATTGTTATGCTTCCATCTTGTCCGTCATTATCAAAGGCATAATGTATGACCGGACCTTGTGTTAATAATTTAATTGCTGCATAAGTTCCTCCTTGTGTAGAATATGTATATCCCATTTTATTATCAGAATCATAAGATATACGATTTTTAAATGCACTGTTACCTAAATCCCAATCCACAAAAAAGCCGGTATATAAAGTTTTTAATGTATCTTCTCCATCATTTTTTATTGTATATTCAAGTATAACATATTTTGAATCTTCAGTATTATTCCATTCATAAGCTTTGTGTATAACTGTAACATTTAAAGGTGTACTTCCTGATATACTATCTGAAAATACGCCATAAACATCAAAATCAGACATAACAGGAGGAATAATTTTTTTTGTATTTATAACAGAAATAAAATCATTATCAAGTTTATTTAAAGCACCATAAACAGCATCAGAAACCTGAACAGGTGAATTGCCAATAAGCAAACCACCACAATACAGCATTGATATATCGTCATTATCATAAAGAAAACCTATTCCCTGTTTTGCAAATTTATCATTATATCCGAGCCGACCTTTGCTTGTTATTGTAGTTGCAATTTTATTTGTATCAATGTTTAAATAATCAACATTAACTATTATTGAAAAATATTGATAAGCTTTATAAGTGCCATCTTCAAAATCAAGTTTAAAATCAATAGTATAACTTAAAGGCACCGAAGGCAGGATATGAACTTCAAAAGGGTCCGAGTCATTGCTCTTTGTTTCTAATGTTGAAATAGTGCCAAGCGTTGTTGTTGAGTTAAGGATTTGTACATAAGGTGAAGCAGAGCTTAATGTTACAGAAAGATTTGTAGTTGGAGCCAGATAATTTTTAAAATCACCGATAATATGTAAAGTATCATTTTGAGTAAAAGAGCTGGAATTATCTGACAGATTATTATTAATCATTAACACAGAAGGGGTAGTAGTGTCCGTTAAAGCACGGTATAGGTTAACTCTTCCAAAACCTAATTTGCCGGCATAAGGAATATTTTCAGGGATAGTATCAATATTATCAGCAGTAACTTTTAATTTTTCACCCACCTGTATTGCAGAATATGAAGGAAAATGGGATTTAACTATTGCTGCACATGCAGAAACTATTGGTGCTGCCATTGATGTACCGCTGGAATAAATATATCCTCCTCCATTCCATGTAGAATATATCTTATCTCCAGGGGCAGAAATATCAACATTGATTCCATAGCTAGAAGCGTATTGACCAGTAGATTTAGTATCACTGGCATTTGTTGCAGCCACACTTATCACATGCTCATAAGAAGCAGGGAAAAAATCAATTTCGCTATCAGTATTACCGCATGCTGCGACAACAAGCACATCTTTATTAATTGTAGCATAATCAATAATATCTTGTCCATACTGTCCGTAATTGTTATGAGCACAACCCCATGAGCAGTTAATGACAGAAACTCCATGGTCTGCTGCATAAACAATTCCTCCGTAAGCCATTGTTAAATAACCATTTTCATCATCAATTTTAACAGGTAAAAATTTGCATTTGAATCCTACACCTGATATTCCTGTTCCATTATCTGTTGATGCAGCAACAATGCCTGATACATGGGCACCATGCGACCAGTAATTAACCTGTGGATTATTATCATTTTCACCCATATCCCAACCTCTGAAGTTATCTGTATAGCCATCATTATCATTATCTAATCCGTCAATAGTATCTTCATAATTGTATTTTATGTTTCCTTCAAGGTCAGGATGGTCAATGTCTGTCCCTGTATCGTCAATACCTATTACTATATTTGTATCACCTTTTGATATATCCCATCCCTGATATGCTCTTATATTTGTTAAATAATATTGATGAACAGAGTCATTATAAGGGTCATCAGGTATATATAATAATTTTGGTAAGTAGTGTGGCTCGGCATATTCAATAAGACCTGTTGCATATAAACTGTTTATAGCTTTTTCTAACAGAATTTTAGAGCTATATTTAAGTTCATAAATAAGTGATAAGTCAGCAAATTTTTCTCCCTGCTTATTATACTTTTTTGCAGGAGCTAATTTATTAGGAAATTTTTTGTAAACATTATTAACTTTAAGATAGCTAATAATATTTTTTAATTTTTTAATATCAATATCATTTTTTTTACAATTATTTCTGTATTGAGATTTTATTTTAAAAATAATAGTTTTAGAAATATAATCATCTTGCTGTATATTATCAGGCATTTTAAAATATCTATATGTGTCTTTTGTTTTCAATAAAGAACTATTTTGAGCAATGCTTATATGAAAACTTATTAATATGACAGAAAGAATAAAAAATTTGAATAAAACATTCATTTTTTTTAAAATTTGATATTTAACTTTATTCATCATAATTGATATAATTTTAAAAAAAAAAATTAAATAAAACGATATATTAGTGCAAAGGTAAATAATTTTTAAAGGATTTCCAAATTTTATTTACATAAAATGAATAAAAATTATTAATTAAACTGTGAATGGTTAAATTTTTAACTGTTTTGAGTATAAACAAATAATCATAGTTCAGAATAGTTTGGAATATTTTCAATAAAACTATAATTTTTGTTTAAATAATCAATAATGCAGCAATAATGTGTTATACCATTTGTAACTATAAGATATTTAACTTTTAAAGACATGTTATATCTTGCTATCTGGTCAAAAGTATGTTGGGTTATATTAATATTTGTGGCTTTACATTCAACAATAATTTTGGGCTTTGCCAGATTATCATAGACAACAATATCAGATCTTTTAGTTAATTTATTATATTTTAGTTTTTGTTCAATTACAATTAAAGATTCCGGAACATTTTTTTCATTTATAAGATACATTATAAAGTTTTGTCTAACCCATTCTTCTGGTGTTAAAGCAATATATTTTCTTCTTATTTTGTCAAAGATTTCATATTTCTCACCTTTTTGTTTTATTTTAAACTTGTATTCAGGTAAATTTAATTTTTGCATATTATTTAAAATTTAACATAACTATACTGAAACAGATACCAGTACAAATTTATTTTTATCAAAAATCTTTACTATATTTCAATGTTTCAATATCTTTAATAACCATATTATACTATAAAAAAACGCCTGCGAATAACGGTTATACTATATTCCGTAAGGAATTGCCAGCTACTTTTCTGTCCGTCAGCACGAAACTTTAAGCAGATCAAAAAGATAGAGTTACAACTGAAGTCCTTATGGCATATATCCTTTATTACAAAACGTTATTTTTTACGTTGTCTTAACATTATATTGTATTTCATCCCTTTAAAACTTGATTTTGCTTGATAAAATATATATTCACAACTATTGGTCTTTATAAGTCGGAAATTTCCTCCCATGTGTTCATTTTCATAAGCATTAGAATAGTCATTTGTAAAAATTGGATTGTTTTTATGTGCAATAAAAGTTTTACCTCCATCTGTGGACATATAAATTCCAAGTTGAGCATCATCCACATTCCCTGATTTGTCAAGATACATTCTCTTTGTTATATAATGGTGCCATGGACCCATTTTAAATTTTTTAGCTCCTGAAATCATTAATAAAATTGTGTCTTGTTTTATTTCAATATAATTTGGTTCAGTTGTTCCCGGTGAACTTCTCCATCCTGAGTGTTGGTCAATGACTGGATTGTTAATTGAGTTATTCCATGAAATTAAATCATCGGATTTAGCTAAACCAATTCTTTCAAGACCATTTTTATTACGTCCATCATAAAACATTATAAAACCATTGTTGTATTTTTTAACTTTTGCATAAAAACAAGCTTCATCATTCCAACTACCTTCTTTGCCTGGTGATAAAATTGGATTTTCTAATATTTTATAGGGTCCTAAAAGGGATTCTTCAGAAGTTGTCAAACCAATATGTCTTTTGCCATCCACGCTATAACCATCTAAAAAAAGATACCATTTGTTTTTGAAACGGACAATATCTGAAACAAATGGAGTCTGATAAGCAGTATTAGTTTTATCTCTCCCAGCCCATTTACAGAATTTAAAATCCAAGGCTGTTAAAATAGGTTTCCCGTTGTTCGCAGCTCCCCAATTTATTAAATCGTTTGACATAGCAGCATAAATTTGAATTTTTGAAGTATCACATTCATTTACTATCATTATCCATTTATTTAATTGCTCATCATATTCAATTGAACTAAAAGAAATGTTTTTGCCAGCAAAATCAGTCCAAATATCAGGGTCAATTATTGGTCTTTTTATTTTATTAACAAATCCCGAAGGATTTTTATTCCAAAAAACAATTCGCTGTCCTTTTTTAGGAAATCCTTCTCCTCTTACTATATTTCCTAACGTCAGAATCTTTTTAGCCAAATTTATTTTTTGTATGGTTCTTAAATTTTCACACCCTGCATCATATAATGACTTTTTACTTCCCCAACCAATAATCCAATTTTTAAAATTAGAATTATTAATGTAGAAGTTTTCCGGTAGTTTAATCTTAACGATTGAATCATGAATATTAATCTCCTCAATTGTTAGATATTTACCCTCAATTGTATTGTCCTGCTCAAAATTTAAAATCATACATGGATTAGTTAAAGTTCCTGAGAACTCCTTTCTTTCAATCTTTTCTACACAAGCGGATAAGATTAATATGAAGCAAATTGAAAGGGCTTGAATTTTTTTCATAATGTTTTGTAACTATTGACTAAATACTTATGATTTATAAAAAATAACCTATCAGTCGGGTGTCTGACCAATTTATGCCGTAGGATGTTATCCAACGGTATAAACGACGAAGTCAAATGACTAAAATATTACGCAATATATAGATAGAACCCGGCGACTCTACTGATATTGCCGAAGTTCAAAGTATATCTATGGTGTTAATAATTTTTTATCCTGAATAGATACAATTTAACAATAATAATTAGTAATTTTACAAATTTAATTAGTAAATGCGACAAAATTAATTAAAAATAATGAAAATATCATAATTGTCTTTATCAAAAAAATTGTCTTATTTTTATTATTGAAAATTTTTGAAAAATGGAAACTATAATATATTTAGATGGAAAAAGTTTAACAATTGAAGATGTTATTAATATAGCAGAAAAAGGATATAAAGTTGATTTTCCTGAAGAGATAAAAGAAAACATAATAAAAACGCGAAAAAAACTTGAAAAGCAACTTGCAGAACATCCTGAGATACAGATATATGGCACAAATGTTGGCTGTGGCGATTTGAAAGACCATGTAATTACTCCAAAATCTTTTGAATCTTATCAGATAAAATATATAAAAGCTCATAACTGTGGAACGGGAAAACCTGTATCTGTCAAAGTGTCCAGAGCAATAATGGTGATAAGATTAAATTCTTTTGCCAAAGGTCTGTCAGCAATGCGTATGCAAACCTGCCAACTGATGATTGATATGCTCAACAATAATGTAAGTCCGTGGATACTGGAAGAGGGCTCTGTTGGTGCAAGTGGCGACTTAATACCTCTTGCAATGATGGGTGCTGTTCTTATTGGATTAGCCGAAGCAAAAGCATATTATAATAATAAATTATTAAGCGCACCCGAAGCATTAAAAAATTCAGGACTTAAACCAATAAAATTAGGAGCCAAAGAGGCAATGGGACTAACAAATGGCTCTAATTTCATATCTGCTTTATCTGTTTTTGCTATACACGATACAGAATGTCTGTTAAAAAATGCTTCTGTAACAGCTGCTTTATCATTAGAAGTTATACGTGGCGAGAAAGATGCTTTTTCAAAGCTCATTAATGATAACCGACCACATAAAGGACAACTGCTCGTTGCAAAACAAATAAGAAATTTAATAGAAAATTCAAAAAGAATTTCTAAAAAAGCGCAAAACATTCAATTTCCAAACCAAATAAAATCAACTGTTAAAGAGAGAGTTCAGGACAGATACAGTTTTAGAGCTGTGCCACAAGTCCACGGACCTGCTTACGAAGCACTGGAAAAATTTAAAGACACTATCTTTATTGAAATAAACTCTGCTACAGATAATCCATTATTCTTTGTTGATGACAAGGAACTTTTTCATGCAAAAAGTGGAGCAAATTTTCACGGACAACCATTGGCAGCTGTAATTGATTATTTAAAGATAACATTAACAAGCATAGGACTAATCACTGACAGAAGAACTTTTTCCTTATTAGACAAAAATCTTAATTATGGCTTATCTGCTGACTTGGCAAATGCTCAAAATAAAGGAGACACGGGTCTTATGCTTACACAATATGCAAGTGCAGCAAGAGCCGCTGAATCAAGAGTGCTATCTACTCCTAGTTCTGTGATGTCTGTTTCTACATCAGCTAATCAGGAAGATTTTGTATCAATGGGCAGCATAGGGGTTTTGCACCTTAACAAAATCATATATAATATACAAATAATAATAGCAATAGAACTATTATGCGCTACAAGAGCAATACAAATGAGTTATGACAAACTACCAAAAGACCTTAGGAAATTAGGGGAAGGAACTGAAAAAGTTTATGCTCTAATGAATAAAGAACTACCACCTGTAACAGAAGACCAATATATGAGAACTGATATGGAAAAAGCTATAAAATTTATAAAATCAGGTAGATTGGTCAATATTGTTTCTGATATCATTTAATAAATAAAAATTATTAATGTCCGACTAAAAATAAAATTAGAACTTATAATAGTAGATTCCTCACTTCGTTCGGAATGACAACTTCGTTATGTTGGGAAGGTTGGGGTAAGGACACGTTTTACGTGTCCTTACCCCAACCTTCTGAACTCTAAATAACACTGTCATTCCGAGTGATAGCGAGGAATCCCATAATATTTAGAAACGATTTTACCTAAATTTTTAAATTTAGTCGGACACCAGTGAAATAAAAATATAAAAATATATTTTATTCAGGAACTTTTCCAAAGTTTTAAACTTTGGAAAAGTTAAAAAGTTAAACTTATTTCTTATTAAGCAATTTTTTTATCTCATTTAATTTCATCAGAGCTTCAACAGGCGTTAAAGTATTTATATCTATATCAAGAATATCCTGTCTTATTTGTTCAAGAGCAGGGTCATCAAGCTGGATAAAGCTTAATTGATATCCAGACTTTTCAGATTTAAAATTTTTAACATTTTTTGATAACTCCTCATTACTATGATATTTTTCAAGTTGTAATAACAAATCATTAGCTCTGTCAATTATTTTAAACGGCATTCCTGCCATTTTTGCAACATGAATACCAAAGCTATGTTCTGTTCCTCCTTTAACAAGTTTTCTTAAAAAAATTATCTTGTTATTAATTTTTTTTACTGACACATGAAAATTTTTAATTCTGGGAAAAGATGCAGCCATTTCATTAAGTTCGTGATAATGAGTGGCAAACAATATTTTAGCTCTAAACAAAGCATGCTCATGCAAAAATTCAGCAATAGACCATGCTATTGAAATGCCATCATAAGTGCTTGTGCCTCTGCCTATCTCATCTAAAAGAATCAAACTACGGTTGGATATATTATTTAATATGCTGGCTGTCTCGTTCATCTCTACCATGAATGTTGATTCGCCTAATGATATATTATCTGATGCACCGACACGGCTAAATATTTTATCTATTATACCTATTTTTGCTGATTTTGCAGGAACATAACAACCAATCTGAGCCATTAAAACAATGAGTGCTGTCTGCCTTAATAATGCTGATTTTCCTGACATATTCGGACCTGTTACCATAATAATTTGCTGATTATCATTATCAAGAAATACATTGTTGGGAATATATTTCTCATCAGCAGGCAATTGCTGTTCTATCACAGGATGTCTTCCTTCTTTAATGTCAATAGTATAAGATTCATTAATAACAGGACGAACATAATTATTATTCTGAGATATATAAGCAAAAGATAACAGGCAATCAAGTTTAGCTATTAATGAAGCATTTAATTGAATGGGCTTAATATAATCAAAAAGATTTAATACCAAATTATTAAAAAGCTTTGCTTCTAATGATAAAATTTTATCTTCTGCTCCCAGTATTTTCTCTTCATATATTTTTAGTTCTTCTGTAATATATCGTTCACTGTTTACGAGAGTTTGTTTTCTTTGCCAGTCATCAGGAACTTTGTCTTTATGTGTATTGGTAACTTCCAAAAAATAGCCAAACACATTGTTATAACTAATCTTTAAAGAAGAAATGCCTGTTTTTTTTATCTCTCTTTGCCTTATCTGGTTCAAATAATCTTTTCCTGAAAATACTAATTTACGCAACTCATCAAGTTCTTCGGAAACGCCTTTGGCAATAACATTTCCTTTATTTAATAATGCAGGTGGGTCTGGATTAATTTCTTTTTCAATCTTATCTCTTATAAGTTTACATAAGTTAAGCTGGTCTGCAATCTTTTTTAAAGCTTGATTTTTTGCCTCAGCACATTTTGATTTAATAGGTTCAATTGCAAACAATGCCCGTTTTATCTGGACTAATTCGCGTGGAGTAATTTTTCCAATAGCGACTTTGGAAATCAAACGTTCCAAATCGCCAATAAGTTTTATGTTTTGCCTTAAAACATCACTTATCTGTGAATTTTTTATACAATATTCAACTACATTTAAACGGTCTTCTATAAATTGTTTATCTTTTAAAGGAAGAGTTATCCATCTCTTTAACAGACGTGCTCCCATAGGCGAAATAGTATGGTCCATTACCTCTAACAAAGTAGATGCATTCTCATTGTTAGAGCTTAAAATTTCCAAATTTTTTATAGTAAATTTATCTAACCATACATATTTATCTTTTTCAATTCTTGATATTTTACAAATATGTTTTGTCTTATTGTGATGTGTTTCGGAAAGGTAATGAAAAGCTGCTCCTGCTGCAATAATTGCATTATGCATATCATCAATACCAAAACCCTTTAAAGATGTAGTGCCAAAATGATTTAACAGCAAATCATAAGTAAAGTCCTTTGTAAAAACCCAGTCCTCAAAAGTATTTGTATAAAAATTTTTTCCAAATAAATCGCAAAATTCATTAAGTTTATTTTTTTGCACAATAATCTCGCTAGGTTTAAAGCTTTGCAGCAGTTTATCAATATATTCTGTTGAGCCCTGAGCAATAAAAAATTCTCCTGTTGAGACATCTAAAAAGGATATACCAGTTGTTTTACCTTGAAGATGAATGCTGGCAAGATAATTATTCTCTTTAATATCAAGGACATTATCATTATAAGATACGCCTGGTGTAACCAATTCAGTAATACCTCTTTTAACAATTTTTTTTGTTAATTTAGGATCTTCCAGTTGGTCGCATATAGCTACACGATGCCCTGCTCTTACTAATTTGGGCAAGTAAGTGTCAATAGAATGATGAGGGAATCCGGCTAACTCAATATAAGAGTTTTTGCCATTTGCCCTTTTGGTAAGAACAATTCCTAATATATTAGATGTTTTAATAGCATCTTTCCCAAAGGTCTCATAAAAATCGCCAACTCTGAACAATAATAATGCATCAGGATATTTTGCCTTGATAGCATTATATTGCTTCATCAAAGGTGTTTCTGCTATTTTGTTATTTGTAACTTCCAATGTAAAAAATATTGTTATTCTGAAATTACAAATTTAAAATTAAATTTTAATATCTTCTTTTTAAAATGTTATTATATAAATTTGCGAATTATTCAAAAATATTTATTTTTTATGCGAAAACTTAGAAATGAAGAACTAAACAGATTAAATGTTGAACAATTTAAGCAGTCAAATAAAATACCTGTATTTATTGTGCTTGATAATATAAGGAGTTTAAATAATACAGGCTCGGTTTTTAGAACAGCCGATGCTTTTAGAATTGAAAAAATTTATTTATGTGGCATCACAGCTAAACCTCCACACAGGGAAATACAAAAAACAGCATTAGGAGCAACAGATTCAGTAGATTGGAAATATTTTGATACTACAAAACAGGCAATAGACGAACTAAAAAAGAATAATTTTAAGATTTATGCAATAGAACAAGCTGACGAAAGTATATCTCTTGAGAATTTTAGTCCTGATTTTAATAAAAAAATTGCTGTTATCTTTGGCAATGAAGTAAAAGGTGTTGATAATGAAATTATGAATTTGATTGATAATTGTATAGAAATTCCTCAATTTGGCACAAAACACTCTTTAAATATATCTGTTAGCGTAGGAATTGTTGTTTGGCATTTATTTACAAATTATAATTCTTTTAAATTTAAAATTTCCTGATATTTTATCATATTCAACTGGTTTTCCGGTAACTGCGAAATATCAGTTTTCAAGTTACAAATTACGAATTACAAATTATGAATTACGAATTTTTCTTTTTTCTAATTGTTGTTTGTATGCTTCCTATTATTTTT
>CAZOSY010000069.1:0-11815 GCA_964582565.1 uncultured Bacteroidales bacterium
TGATTGTGAAAGTGATTCAAGTTTTTTAAATGAATATCAATTTTACAAAATTGATTCACAAGAATTAGATACTTTTCCAGGAACTATTCTTAATCCAAGTGGAAGTTATAGAAAACCTGTATATAAAAAAGATATCACAATTCCTGTTTCATTAGAAGATGGAAACCATACACTAAAAATATATGGTTTGGATTTGCCTAAAAATTTAGATAGTTTGGTTGTAAATTTTATCCAAGATGCAACACAACCAGAATTAGTTGTAAATTCACCAAAAGATTCAACTTATCATATAAATAAAATTCCTTTGGATTTTATAGTTTTTGATGAAAATTTAGATTCTGCAAATTCTTATTTTCAATTAAATTCAGAAAATAAAATTTATTTAAATCAACAAATTCCAGATTCAATAATAGCAGAGCAAGGAGCAAATAATTTAAAATTTTATATAAAAGATTTAGCAGGAAATGCAAAATTGAAAACAAGAAATTTTTACAGCGATACAACAAGTTCAATTGCTGAAAACAAAACATCTGAATTTAAACTTTATCCAAATCCAACAAACTCAAATTTCACAGTTGAATATTTTTTGCAAAGCCCTGAAAATGTTTCATTTAAGATGTATAATTCACAAGGACAAGAATTAGAAGATAAATTAATAAAATCTAATGTTGGTAAGAATAAATTTGATGTTAGTTTAGAGGATTATTCAAAAGGGATTTATTTTTATAATATCATCACAGAACAAGGTTATTCTGAAATAGGTTATGTGGTAAAACAATAAAAGGTCTTAGATTTTAGATAACCAGACAGGTTGCGTAGCATCTGTTGGGTATATATTGAAATGAAACAGAATGATATAAAACAAATGTAGAGACGAGGCATGCCTCGTCTCTACCACAAAATAACAATTCATCTCTACAATATTATTTCCGCCTTGTCTTTACATTCTATTTTCCGCCTCATTTTTTTACCTATTACTCTTATCTTATTTTTACTTTTATCCTGACTAAAATTTCAGCAATCCTATACCATTTAAAAATATTATTGCAATAGCTACAGGAGCAATAAACTTAACTAAAAATATGAAAACAGGAAAATATCTAATTTTAAACTTTCCGTTATTTGAAAGTTCCTGTCTTGTAAATTCTTTTTTATAAAACCAGCCAATAAATAAAACTATAAAAAGTCCACCTATAGGAAGAAATACATTAGAAGCAGAAAAGTCCAGCAAGTCAAATATATTTTTACCAAAAAAAGATATGCCTGACATTGCGCCCCATGACAAAGAGCAGAAAATTCCAAGTATGCTTACCAATACACCAGCAACAAGAGTAGCTTTGCGACGAACCATTTTAAGTTCCTCAACAAAATATACAACCACTACTTCAAGAACAGATATTGAGGAAGTTAAAGCTGCCACTAATAACAAAACAAAAAATAAAAGTGAAAAAATATATCCTCCTGTCATTTGTTGAAATATATTTGGTAATGTGATAAAGACTAATCCCGGACCTGCGCTGGGTTCAATACCAAAAGCAAAAACAGCAGGAAATATAGCAATACCTGCCAGTATTGCAATTAAAGTATCTATACCTGCAACTGTAACTGCTGTATTTGCTAAATTTTCTTTTTTGTTAATATAAGATCCATAAGTTATTAATGTTCCCATACCTACACTCAATGAAAAAAATGCCTGTCCCAGTGCCTGCAAAATAGTATTACCAGTTACTTCTGAAAAATCAGGATTAAACAAAAATGCTAAGCCCTTACCTGCACCGTGCAATGTAACAGCTCTGACATCTAAAATAACAATGATTATTAATAACAAAGGCATCAGTATTTTTGAATATTTTTCAATACCCTTTTGAACACCTGAAATTATAATCCAAACCGTTAGACCCATAAATAATAATTGCCAAAACACGGGCAAAATATTTCCTGATTTAAATGTATCAAACATAGAACTTAATTCTGATGGATTTTTATTGCTAAAAGCATTTGTTATTGACTTAAAGACATATTCCATTGTCCATCCGGCCACAGTGCTGTAAAAAGCAAGTATCACAAAAGCTGCTACAACGCCCATAAATCCAACAAAATGCCAGTGTTTACCCGGGGCAAGTTTCTTAAATGCACCAACAGGATTTTTTTGAGCCCTGCGACCAATTATAAATTCGCAGAGCATAACATTTACAACTATTACTATTACAAAAATAAGATAGATAAAAATAAATGCTCCTCCCCCATTAGTGCCTGTTACATAAGGAAATCTCCATATATTGCCAAGTCCTACTGCTGAGCCGGCTGTGGCTGCAATAACTCCAAACTTGCTGGCAAAACCCTGTCTTTGTAAGCCATTTATCCCTGCCATATATTTTTTTAATAAAATAAAACTTTGTAATTTGTATGTTTGCAAAAATAAAAAAATATCCTGACAAAAAAATAAACATTAATGAATATTATAACATATTGATAATCAAATATATTACAAATATATTGTTAATAACTTTTTATTAATAATATTTAAGCTATACTAAATTTTATATTTTTGTATGTTTAAAATATTGATGAAATATGTTTTATAAAGTAATAAAAGTGAAAAAAATATTTACTTCTTATACTAGTGTTTTTATTTTATTATTCTTTTTCTTTTGCAATGATATTAATACGTTTGGACAAAAGCTGACTACAAAAGAATATATTGAAAAGTATAAAGATATAGCAATACGCGAAATGAATAAATACAAGATACCGGCAAGTATAACTATTGCACAGGGTTTGTTGGAATCAGAAGCAGGCAATAGCATGTTAGCAATTAAAGCAAACAATCACTTTGGAATTAAGTGTCATTTGGAATGGGATGGACCTACTCTTTATAAAGATGATGATAAAAAAAACGAATGTTTTCGTAAATATAACAGTCCGCTTGAATCTTTTGAAGACCATTCTTATTTTTTAACATCAAGAGCAAGGTATAATTTTTTATTTGATTTGGATATTATTGATTATAAAGCATGGGCTTATGGACTAAAAAAAGCAGGATATGCTACTAATCCTAAATATCCTCATCTTTTGATAAAAATTATTGAAGAAAATAAATTAGATAAATTAGATACTCAGGAACCTGCAATTGCTTCAAATATACCCATAGATACTACAAATATTTTAACATCAGAAAATAATCTGGCTGAAAATGTTAAAAAAAAAATAGAAATAACCAACATATTAACAGATACACTAACAAATTTAGATAATAAAAGAGAAATTTTATTAAAAAATAATATTAAATATACTATTGCAAAAAAAGGAGATACTTTTCTGAAAATTGCTCAGGACTTTGATATGCTTGCATGGCAAATATATAAATACAATGATTTAACAAAAAAAGATTGCATCAGGCAAGGACAGACAATTTATTTACAACCAAAAAGGAAAAAAGCCGAAGTTGAGGTCCATATTGTTAAACAAAATGAGACAATGTATTATATATCTCAATTATATGGTGTAAAATTAAAACATTTATATAAGGAAAATGTTATATCAGAAGATGCACAGCCTTATGTAGGACAAAAAATATGGCTAAGAAAAAATAAAGAAGAATAAAATTAATCTGTCAAAGAAGGAGCACTCTTTTTTGGTCCTTTGTAACCAAAAATAAAATTAACTCCAAAATGAACATTTATATATCTTGAATATGAAGGAAACATAATACTATATTCTTCATAACTAACCCCTGTTTTATTACCATTGTTATCATATTGATTTTCTTCTTCGGTCCATTCATATTTATCATAAATCAAAGGTCCTAGAATATTATCACTAATAAGATAAAACTGAAGAGGTCCAAGGTTTAAAGCAAATCCTAAACCTAAATTACCATAATTTCTGTTTCGCATAGAATAGCTTCCCGAAAGATTAAGAATCTTTCCAAACTGTTTGTTATATGACAATGTTAAAGCAGGATGAACTGCTTTGTTAAAAAATTCAATTCTTACCAATGCTCCTATCTTATCTTTAGAAGTAAGGTTATACACTCCACTTAAATAAATTTTTGAATTAAGAGTAGTACTATATGATGAACTTTTTTCTTTTATTTCAAAAATATCAGCAAGAGAATCAAGTAATTCTTCTGCTACATCATTAAAATCAATAGTATCATATTTAAGCATATCTCCAACGTCAAATCCCTCAAAAGTAAAAGAAACATTATCATTATAATAATTTTTTACATCTGTTTTCCATTTTATATAGCCAAGGTCAATTACGCTTGCAGAAAATGTAAATTTATTGTTTAACTTATAAGAAGCACCCAAATCAATAGCCAGTCCTTTATTTTTTGTATTCATTAAATAATTCCCTGCATCAAAGTCAAGTGAATCTTCAAACATTGCTTCGGGTATAGAAGTATTAATAAGTATATTTGAATTAGCTGTAAGGTCATAAGTATTTTCATCTGTATAAAGAGATATCTCTGTTTTTTTTGACTTAACATTTAATTTGCCAAAAAGCAATTTGGCTTTTGCTCCTACTGTTAATCTGTTGTTTATCTCACGGGACATTCCTACTGCATATTCTCTGTAATGCATTGCATTTAATCCTATTCCTTTAAACTCTGCTGTCTTACCAACAAATTGACCGTTTCCTTTCCATAATAGCAACATCAGGTCCTTAGGATATGAAAAATGTGCAAAAAATTTCTCTGTCAAACTAAAACTAAAATAATTCTTTTTCTGTCTAAAACCAAAAGATAATATCTCTTCCTGTAACTGTAATGACAAGAAATTTCTTTTTTTTAGTTTATCAACAAAATTATCAATATTAATATTTAACGAATCATCATCTCGTCTTATAATATTGTTTTTAGATTTAAGTCCTGTAGTATTTCCAACACCAACATAAAAAGAAGATAATGCAGGAAAACCAATATAAAATTTATATTCAGGCATTGGTTTAAAAGCAGGATTTGTATAACCGGACTGAGGAATACTTTGCATATTATAAATTGTTAAATCCTGTTGCGCATAAGATATACTTAAAAATAACGCCTGTAAAATAAATAACATTAAAAATGCAGGTAGTATTTTATGTAAAAATTTGTTCATATTTTTGATTTCATTTATCGTGAATATTCCTTAATTTTTTTATATAAATTAAAAATCCAAACTAAGTTGAACTCTGGCTGCAAGTCTTATCTCCATATTATAATCGGAATAAATCTTTACTATTGTATTTCCATTATCAGAAGTAGCAAGTTTTGTTTTAAGTATCATCTTTTTAGTATTTACAATATTATTTAAACGGTTTTTATCAAATAAAATAGTTGTTGTCTTATTTGTAGGTGAAATTACTTTATAGTCAGGCGGTCCACCCGGAACAGCTGAAGCAATAACCTGCTGAAATGAAGAAAGAAGGGAATCAAGCACAGTATAAAGTGTATCTGTAAAATAAATTTGCACTTTCCCATCAATAGGAAATCCATTGTTAATATTAAGTTTAAATAATATTGATTCTAATTCATCAACATCATCTATCTCAAAGTCAAGAGTATCCTTATTTACAAAATCCCAAGCCCTGCCATATAACGGAAGTTCAACTTCAATATCTACATCAAGTTTGCTTGTGTCAAGTGCAAAATTTTGTTCAATCATACCTTCGGGATTTGATAATGCTGTAAGCTTACAAAATAAATATCGCGGAGATATATTTATTGCATCTTTAATATTACTGTTTGTTTTATTAAGAATAAGAGATGTCTCAATTTTCTGTCCTATCTCTGATACTGTCGGATAGTTAATCTTCCACGGGGCAGGTATTCCTGAACCTGAAACAGAAACATCATAAGGAGCATTATCATCTGAATGAGTCCCAATTTGTACAAAATTAGCATTTATCGGAAACCCAAAAGAATTTGATACATAAATATTTACTTTGGGGTCTTCTAAATTAAAAATTCCCTCTATCTTATTTTTAAAAATATCCAAAGAAACAGTATCTATATCAATATCAAAAAAATGCTGACTTAAATATCCAAAAACTTTTGAAAACTGAATATCTATTATACCATCTCCCATTGATATAAAGTAAGGAGAATTATCAGGATTTGCATCACCATAAACAATAAGGTCATAGTTTATAATAATTTTATTGCTATCTAAAAATGTAATCTTATACCCAGATAAGCTAAAGCTCTGAGATATAGGCAAAGTTCCTGTATAATCAAAAGGCATTATTTTTTTAAAAGGAGTTCCATATTTTGTTGCAGAAGGTATTGTTATTTCTATCTTGGCATAATGATTAATATCTGAATTAAGATTAAAATCCATAGTGCTTATACCGTTTGTCTTAACAAATATGCTATCGAGAATCTCATTATTGTTTACAGTAAAATAATAATCTTCAGAATAAGGAATAATAACACTATCGCCAGGTCCTAAGCCGGGAGGCACAGTAAATATAATATTTGTATTAATAGGTTGATTAGGAATATCTACAAACTCATCAGCTTTTTTTGAATAAACAGTATTACGATATATAAGAGTTAAAAAAGAGTTGCTATCTTCAGTAATTACATTAGAACTGTCATATTCACCGAGCAAATCAGATAATGTTAATTTTGTGTGTATTAATGGTGCTGCAACATCTGGATTATATTGACCTCCTGCAACATTATCAAAATTAAATTTATCCTTTATACATGAATATAATAATCCTGTTATACAAAAAATTATTATTATTGATACTTTATGATTTTTCATAGTTTATATTTTTACTTGTGCCTTTTGTCTTGTATCTTGAATTATAAAAAATAATGTTAATCATTCACCTTGGCGAACAAATAAACAACAAATATAATTTAAAAATAAGAAAAACAAACTATTTTTTTATTTTTGTCCCAATTGCATTGAGATTAATTTTTTTATATATAAATTATAATAGTTATGAAAGAGATGATTGAAGTATTATGCAAAAATAATCATACAAGGACAAAATACAAATTTGGAACCAATCTGATAGAAATAATTAAATCTCAGAATATATCTTTAAAATATCCTATTTTAGGTGCAAAAGTCAACAATGAATTAAAAGAGCTTTATTACAGAATATATAGTCCAAAGACAATAGAATTTATTGATATCACCAATGTTGATGGTATGAGATTGTATATAAGGTCTTTATCATTTATTTTACAAAAAGCTGTATATGATTTATTTCCAAAAACAAATTTAAAGATAGAACATTCTGTTTCAAAAGGTCTTTTTTGTGAGATACAAGGATTAAACACAGAATTAACTTCACAAATTATTTCTGATATTAAAAACAGAATGAAAGAAATTGTCAATGATGATATAGCTTTTAAAAGAAAAAAGATATTAACAACAGATGCTATAAAATCGTTTGAAAAAAACAGATTTTTCTCAAAATCCAAACTCTTTAAAATAAAATCCGATTTATATTCACCTGTACATTTTCTTGGAAAACAAATCAATTGTTTTTATGGCAATTTTGTGCCTTCAACAGGTTATATAAAAGTTTTCGGACTGGCTAAATATTATAATGGTATGTTGTTGAGAATACCCAAAACAGATAATCCTGAAATATTGGACGATATTGTTATGCAAGATAAGATGTTTGAAATATTTCAGGAGCATAAACACTGGGCTAAAATTCTTGGCATTGAGACCATTGGCGATTTGAATGAAGTTATTTTAAATGGCAAAACAGGAAATATAATCAAAGTATCTGAAGCTTTGCACGAAAAAAAATTAGCTCAAATAGCTGACAAAATATATGATAAAAAAGATAAAATAAAGTTAATACTTATTTCAGGACCTTCTTCTTCAGGAAAAACAACTTTTTCTAAACGACTTGCTATCCAGCTGCAAGTTGCAGGACTAAAACCAGTGATGATATCTTTAGATGATTATTTTCTTAATAGAAAAGATACACCAAAAGATAAAAATGGAGAATACAACTTTGAAACTATTGAAGCTATTGACATAAAACTCTTTAACAAAAATATTACCGACTTGTTGGATGGGAAAGAAATTAATTTGACAAAATTTTCATTTGAACAAGGGCATAGATTATATACTAAAAACAAATTAAAAATTAATGATACAGGTATTATCATTGTTGAAGGCATACATGCTTTAAATCCAAATTTAACAAAAACAATTAACATAAAATACAAATTTAAAATATATATATCTGCTTTAACACAAATTAGTATTGACTCACATAACAGAATTTCTACTACTGACAACAGATTGATAAGACGTATTGTCAGGGATTATTCTTACAGAAATTATAGTGTTGTTGAAACACTTGGCAGATGGGAAAGCGTAAAACAAGGAGAAAACAAAAACATATTTCCTTTTCAGGAACAAGCTGATGTAATGTTTAACTCTGCATTATTATATGAACTTGGTGTGCTAAAAAAATATGCAGAACCATTATTAAGAAAAATACCTGAAAACAGACCTGAATATTCAGAAGCTACACGATTGATAAAATTTCTTTCTTACTTTTTGCCTATATCAGATAAAGAAATTCCGCCTACCTCAATATTACGGGAATTTTTAGGAGGAAGTAGCTTTATATACTAATGTTTATATAAAAAACATTTTTTGAGTTTCTGTTTTCAGAATAAAACTAATTAATTACTTTTGTCAAATAATAATTAATAAACAACTTCCCAAAATAATCAGGCAACTGCCTGATTGATTAGTTTATTATAATAGTTGGAAATATTCAATCGGCAATGAGTAGAGACACAAAATTTTGTGTCTCTATTCATAAATTTAATCAGGAAAGATGTTTAATCTTTTTTACTCTTTAATAAAGAACAGAATTCTAAATTTTTGTATGAAAAAAATAATAATTCTCATCTTATTATCTCTTGTCTTAACATCTGTATGTCCGTTGTTTTCTCAAAATACAGTATTTTTTAATGAATCTCAAAATGAAATTTATACTTTCAAATACAAAGAAACCTTTGAAAATAATCAGAATATAACTAATTATTTTATTCAAAAAATATCTGAAAACATTAATAAACCACTAAACCTCACCAAATACATATATATATATAAACAAACATCACGTCTTAATAAAATTGATTTAAACAACTACAAAATATCAATTGAATTAGAAAATAAAAAAAATACCGGAGATATTTTTTATAAAGGATTTAATATCTCTGATGCCTTATTTCCTTCAAAAATTGATTTTGAGATAAATATCTATAATCAGGATAACCAAATCATTGAAAAATATAAATTTAAAAATAAATCTTTAAATCCAAAATCTACAAAAATTGCTAAATTTATAATAATACCAGGAAAAAACACCTTTAAAGTTCAGGATATGACTTCAAAGTCAAAATATAGTATTACTGTAAAAAATAAAAAATTCTATTATACTAATGAATCAAAAAGAAAATTTAACAAAAAATTACAACTAATCAATGATTACTACGCTTCTGAGTTTATTATTAAAGAAATTTTTCAAAAACTACAAACATTTGATTTGCAAGATGTAGATATGATTCCTGTCTATGACTTTAAACTTTTTGAAATTGAAACAACTTATGAACAATTAAAGAGTAAAAAATTTCCTAAAAAATTAAAACTGTCGCAATATGACCCGATAAATTTTAAAATTAAAATAATTGCTCTAAATAATCAGATAAGCAAACTACAAACTATTATTAATCAATTGCTTGCAACTCTTGACTACGTATATTATAATAAAGGTGTAGAGTGGCTTGTAAATGGGTATGTTGACAAAGCAGTTACATATTTTAATAAATCTCTTAAAATAAATCCGTTTTATGCCCCTTCACATTATCAATTAGCAAAAATAAACTATGATAACGGTAATTTAGATAAAGCCGGAGATATCATTAACCAAGTGCTTGCCAAAATGTACCCTGAACAAAACATACGAATTCTATTGCTTCAACTAACAAACGATATATATAAAGCATATCTAAAACAAGGAAAACAACTGATAAAATTAGAAAAATATAATGAAGCTATCAAATTACTTGAAAAAGGAAAAGAATTTTGTAAAATAATACCAAATATTATATATACAGAAGAAATATCTGAACTCTTTGCACGTGCCAAATATGGAATATTTCAATCTTATTTAACTGTTGCTCAAAAAGCTATAAACACTAATAATCTTGAAATTGCTGAAACTTATGTTAAAAAAGCCAAAAAATATCAAAAAGATAATAAAAATGATATTTTAAATGACGAAGAAGCAAACATTCTGCTAAACCAGATAATAAATATTTATTTAGAAAAAGGTGATAAATCAAATGCTTCACTCAATTTTAACAATGCCTTAAAATATTTAGAAAAAGCTTCTGAGTTATGTGATTTATCTACTAATGCTATAATTAAACAAAAACTATTTCAGGCATTTAAAATTGCAAAAAATGGTGTTTATAATAATTATCTGACAAAAGCAGAACAACTACTATATGATAACGATTTAGAACAAGCAGAATATATTATAATTAAAGCCAAAAACTATCAAAAAGCAAATAATAATGAAATTATAAATGCTTATGCTGCGGACATTATCCTTACAAAAATAAAATATAAACAATATCTGAAATTAATATCTGATGGCAAAAAACAGATTATGTATAAACAGTTTAAATATGCACTTGACAATTTTGAATTAGCATATAAACTTGAAACAAACTATTTTTTTGAAAAAGATGATTCCTTAGATATATTAATAAAAAATACTGCAAGACCTATAATATTAAATAAAATAAAATCAGGAAATCTTAAAGTATGGGCTAATGAACTTGATAATGTCCAAGATATTATAGATTCTTCTGTTGTTTTACAACAAAAATATTTGCTCACCAAAGATTCTGTTATAGACAAAACTTTATCAGACCTGAAAACAAAATTTCATAATCGTAAATGCCAAAATGCACAATTTGAATATAACAAAAACATAAGAGAAGCACAAAAATATATTGGTATAAAAAACTTTATACAATCTGAAAAAATATTTTATACTGCAATATCTATAGCAACAATTAATAAATCATGCAATATTGACACATCAACTGCATCTGAGTTAAAATTCAAATATATACTTGCTGCTAATTATCAACAATATATGGAAGATGCCAAACAACTTTTAAAAGACAGCATCATCTATCGGTCCGTTAATAAATATCTATATGCTGAAAAATATTACAGCGACTTTAAAATAAAAAAATATGGACTTGAACATATACCATTATTTAATTTTATATGCTCACAAGACAACCTAAACCTTACAATTTACAGTATTACTTTTTATACGGAAAACAATAATTTTGAAAATGCCTTATTTTTACTTAAACTGCTTAAAAAGAAACATTTTCCTAAAAAATACTCACGAAATATTCAGGAAAACTTAGCAAAAAAATTAGCTGTAAAAGACCATGAACAAAATCCTGATTCAAAACCCAGGCCAAATGCTATAATTTATACAAGCAAAGATAAATGGCTAAAATATTTTAAAAAAACTTATATCAAAAAATGGAAAAAAATTAAATAAATGTAATTAAAATAAAAATTGTATATTTGTAAAATAAGTTATAAAATAATAAATTGGGATTTGGTCCATTTCTTGACATAATCCCCATAAATTTTAATGCTAAAATAAATTCAGGTATAAAAAATTATAATTAAAAAATATTAACAATGAAATAAAAAATAATTTGTATATTTGCAAAAAAATAAATTATAAAGACAAAAAATTATGACTGATAATAATTCTTTACCACAGCCAAAAG
>CAZOSY010000070.1:0-11352 GCA_964582565.1 uncultured Bacteroidales bacterium
ACAAAGATACAAATTGTTTTTAAAAATAAATTTATATAATCTTTACAAGCTACTTAAAATAAAAAAAGCCATTACAATAAATTATAATGGCTTTTTTATTTGAATTAAAATTTAAATCAGATGCTCCTCTTCTTGGATTCGAACCAAGGACACCTTGATTAACAGTCAAGTGCTCTAACCAGCTGAGCTAAAGAGGAATTTTAAAAAAACAATGCAAAAATACATAAATATTTTAAAAAAAATAATATTTACAAAAAAAAAATTTTATATTGCTATTCCAATCATACTAGGATTGACTAACAGGATTATTCCCAGCAAAATCATTATTAATCCACCAATAAATTTTAGTGTCTGCACCTGTCTTTCGGATATCTGTTTTGCTTTAAAAGTCCACCCAAACAATGTTATTATAACAAACAAAGGAATTATATAAACTAAATTATAGTAAAATAAATAAAGATAATATATAAAAGAGCTTTCCAACACTTTTCCTGATAAAATACCTGTATAAATAATTGGGAATCCTGCTGTGCATGGCAGTTCAACTAAAGAAGAAAATGATGCAAGCATAATAGAGGAAGAAAATAAAACCCAAAAAGAACCTGTCTTAATAACACCTTTCATTTTATTAACTTTTTTATACAAAATACCTTTATGTTTATCTTGTATCATCAAAGAAACGCCTTTTTTAAAAAACAAAAGTTCTTTACAATTAATTGTTCCTACTGCTAAAGCAATTATAGCAATAGTAATTCTTAAAGGTGCTATAAATCCTATATATTTAAAAATGTTTAGCCATGCAACCATAAATGTAAAATAAATAACAAAGACTACAAATATAAATGTGTAGCCAACAATATAAATTCTTTTTCTGGAATCAGAAGCAGAGATAAGCAATACTAACAAAAATATGAGGACAAACATATTGCAAGGATTAAACCCATCAACCAAAGCAATAACAAATGTAAAAACAGGTAATGATAATTTACCACCAATTCTAGTTAAGAATTCAGGGGAAAAGTTTTTTGCCAGAATAAAAAATCCTGTTAAAAAAAGTATGGAAATAATAACTATTATATAATTCTTTTGCCTATAACTTAAAGTAAAAAAAATTTTTTTAGCAGGATAAATTTTGTAAAAAACAAGGAACAAAATTCCTAAAAGGGCAAGAGCAATAAATATCTTTCCTGTATTTTTATTAATAAGTTTATTTGTTTTATTTGTTTTTTCAGATATGTTAACCGGTAATTTTTGTTTTTCTTCTTTTTCTTCTTTTACATTTTTTAATACTGTATCATTTTTAAAATTTATTGTTTTTTGATTTTCATTTTTGGGTTTTGTTTTTATTACTATACTTTTATTTTCATTTAATATATTTTTTTTTTCTGTTTTTCCTACTGGCTTTCCTTTCCATTGCAAAATCCAATCACCTATTTTAACTGCATGGTCAAATTTTATTTTATGTTTGGAAATTTGTATAGTTACAGGTTCTGTTTTTTCAAACTTAACTCCATCTAAGGCATAAGACAAATCTTTTTCTGTTAATATTTTTTTTAATATATTGTTATTTCCTTTTTTGCCGGATATTAAGATTCTGTTTTTTGTCCAAATTTTTATTTTACCTTTTAAATCTGTAATATCCAATTTTTTAAAATCAACAGATGAGCCATCAGCCAGAGGAAATTTATTACTTTTTAAAGTTTTAATTATTTTTTCACTATTTTTTACTTGAAATTTGCCTGAGGAATGTTGGTTTTTATTAAAAATTAAAAAAGGTATTCCTGGTCTCTCTCCTTTAGGTGTATATGTCTTAAAATATTTTTTTGCTATATCTATATTATCTTTACGCAAACGATAAATTTCATATTCTACTATTATCAGGTTAGGATATTTTTTAATAAACTTATTAAATAAAAAATGGTCTGTGGCAGCACAGTTTGGACACCCAATGCCTGTTATATAAACAGCAGAAATTATGTCTTTGTTTGTTTCGGATGAATTATTTTCCTGTGCAAAACTGTTGGGTAGTAATATATTCAATAATAAAGATAAAATGAATGTTTTCTTTATATCTAAAATCATAATAATATTATTTATTTATGTTGTTAATAAATTAACGAGGCAAAAGTATTTAAACCATTTTAAAAATGCAATTTTTTATTTTAAAAAATTTAATATTAAAAATAATATGACCCAAATTGATCAATTAAAAATTCAAATCACACAACTTATACGAAACCGCTATCAAAATGATGAATATCATTTTTGATAGTTTGGTTGAGTTAATGCCGAACGACTGAAACTTGCGAAAATTTATTTTCGCTTAGTTGAAAGCGGTTCGGTATTAGGTATAAAATGACGGATATATAATTCTTTTTATCTTTGAAGTTTTTAACCTGATTAATTATCCGCATGAGGCGGATGAAAAGTTCATAAATTTTTGTGGAATATATATCATTAACCCCGTCTTTTAAGGCGGGGACAATGATAATAACATATAATTTAATGGACAAATAATTCAGGTAAAATCTCAATAATTATTTTTATGAATCTAAGTCTTATTGACTGGCTTATAATCATATCTTATCTTATAATATCTTTATTAATAGGATTAAGGTATAAAAAAAGAGCAGGCAAAAGTTTATCAGATTATTTTCTTAGCGGACGCAAATTGCCATGGCATATTGCGGGTATATCAATGGTTGCAACGACTTTTGCTGCTGACACGCCTTTGGCAGTAACAGAATTAGTAGCAAAAAATGGTATTTCAGGAAACTGGTTGTGGTGGAATATGCTAATCGGAGGTATGTTAACGACCTTCTTTTTTGCCCGTTTATGGAGAAGAGCCAACATATTAACAGAAGTAGAATTTGTAGAATTGAGATACAGTGGAAAACCTGCTGCATTTCTTCGTGGCTTTAAATCTATATATATGGGCATTTTTATGAACGCAATCATTATTGGATGGGTTAACATTGCTATGATGTCTATTTTGAAAATATTTTTTGATTTACCTGATGAGCAACTTATATGGTATATAGCAATAGCAATGACTATAACAGTTATTTATTCAACAATTTCCGGCTTGTGGGGTGTTGTCATCACTGATACTATACAGTTTTTTATTGCAATGACAGGATGTATTGTCCTTGCTGTCATTGTTATATCATCGCCTAAAATCGGAGGTATTACAGGATTAAAATCACAACTGCCTGCATGGTCATTAAACTTTTTTCCTGATATAGGCAAGAGTCAAAGTGTATCTGATATTGCTCATACATTGAGTATAAGTATTGGTGCTTTCTTTGCTTACACAACGGTCCAATGGTGGGCAAGCTGGTATCCCGGAGCCGAGCCAGGTGGTGGCGGATATATTGCACAAAGAATGATGAGTTGTAAAAATGAGAAACATTCTGTTTTTGCCACTCTTTTTTTCCAAATAACACATTATAGCTTACGACCTTGGCCTTGGATACTTGTAGGACTTGCTTCAATAGTACTTTATCCTGAATTAGGAATTGATGAAAAAAGAGTCGGATATGTATTAGCAATGAGGGATTTTTTGCCTGTCGGATTAAAAGGTTTGCTCCTTGTTGCTTTCCTTGCAGCTTATATGAGTACTATTTCAACACAATTAAACTGGGGCGCAAGTTATTTGGTGAATGATTTTTATAAACGATTTATTAAACCTGAAAATAAATTTAAAAACAAAAAATCAATTCAAAAAAATTATGTGTTTATGGGAAAGGTATTTACACTTCTTATAATGCTGATAGCCCTCTTTGTTACTACACAGATAAAAACTATTAAAGGTGCATGGGAATTTATTATTGAATGTGGCGCAGGTCTGGGAATGGTATTGATTTTAAGATGGTATTGGTGGCGTATTAATGCATGGAGCGAAATAATTGCCAGTATATTACCTTTTATTGCTTATGGATTTGCTAAATTTTATTTGGAAAAATATATGCCTGAAAGTTTTATTATTAATAAAGGTTCATTTTTCTTTACTGTTGGTATCACAACTATCTCATGGCTTTTAATAACATTCTTAACAAAACCGACTAATAAAAACAAACTTATTTCGTTTTATAAATTAGTAAGACCTGATGGCATTTGGAACCCTGTAATAAAATCTGCCGGTATAAATAAACATCATTCTCAAATATGTAATTTGATAATATGTTGGATTAGCTCTATTATTATGACATACTCTATTCTTTTCTTTACAGGCAAGGCAATATTTTTAGAATGGTCAAAGGCGCTTATGTGGTTTGTGATAGCAGCAATATCTTTTATAATATTAAGAATATTTATATCAAAAACAAAGATTTTAGATAACTAAATATATACCCAATAAGTGTTACATAAAACGGGTAAATACAAATAAATCATTTTTAGTATTTATTAATTCAGGATATATTAATAATTTTGCTGCGGAATTACTCAAATTTTTGTGATATCATATATGAATAATTCATATATGATTGATTGGGCAATGATTATGTTTGAAATAAACCCGTTAGAAAATTCAAAGAGTTTTCAGTAAAGACATAATAAAAATTCACTACTGTCCGACTAAATTTATCAGGCAGTTCGGTCAGTCGCCTGACCGATGAGATTCCTCGCTATCACTCGGAATGACAGTGTTGTTTAGAGCTCAGGGTGAGGGTAAGGACGCGTAAAACGCGTCCTTACCCTCACCTTCTCAACATAATGAAGTTGTCATTCCGAACGGAGTGAGGAATCTACTATTATAAATTCTAATTTCATTTTTAGTCGGACACTAATAATAAAAATTATAAATTTTTTAATGTGGTAAAAGCAGGACATTTTAAATTTGCATACAATAATCAATAATTATTTTTTATTTTTGAGGCATTTTATATTTAAACATTTTAAAATGAGAACAACAAAATTAATATCAGTCATTTTATTTCTTATACAATCTATTTTTCTTAACGCTCAGGACAAAGTATGGACATTAGAACAATGTATAAACCAGGCATATAAAGAGAATATTCAAATTAAGCAAAGCCAGTTAAATAATGAAATAAATGAACTTAACATTGAGCAATCCAAAGCAAATCGTATTCCTACATTAAATGCAAATGCCGAGCAATCATTTTCATGGGGCAGTTCAATAGATCCTGTAACAAGTGTATATCAGGAAGATAAAAATTACACATCAAATAATTTTTCTTTGAGCTCTGGTATTAACTTGTTTAATGGATTTCAAAATACTAATATAATAAAACAAAATAAGTTAAATTATGAAGCAGGAAAATATGATATTGAAAAAGCAAAAGAAAATATAAGTATATCTGTGGCAGATGCTTATCTTCAAATATTATTTGCTTATGAACAAATAAAAAATGCTAAAAACCAACTAAAAGCAACAGAAAAACAATACAGCAGGATAACAGAACTATTTAAAGCCGGAGGAAAATCGCAATATGATGTATTTCAAATAAAATCACAACTTTCTTCTGAAAAACTGACACTGGTAAATGCTGAAAATCAATTGTCAATAGCCAAAGTTAATCTTATGCAATTAATGGAAATTCCTGTATCAGATAATTTTGATATTGAAAAGCCGGGTTTCTCAAATATCTTTCTGCAAGATTCTGTTTTTAATACAAGTAAAGGAATTTATGAACAGGCATTAAAAATAAAACCAGAGATAAGAAGTGCAGAGATTAATACAACAAGTTCTGAAATAGGAATAAAAATTGCAAACGGAGCAAAAATGCCTAATTTATCTCTAAATGGTGGTGTTGTTACAAGATATTCAAGTACAAAAAATAAAGTTTCTTATCAAACAAGTTCACAAACTTATGAAATTGGATATCTGCAAAGCAATCCTTCTGAAATAGTTATGGGCAATGTTGATGTTAATACTCCTGTTTATAAAGATTATCCTTTTAATGTCCAAATAGAAGATAACTTTTATCAATATCTTAATCTTACTTTGTCAATACCTGTTTTAAATAATAAACAAGTCAAAACCAAAATATCAAAAGCAGAAATTAATAATCAGATAACAAAATTAGAAGAACAAAATATAAAAAATCAGTTAAGAAAAAATATAGAACAAATATTTACAGATGTAAAATCAGCAGAGAAAGAGTATGAGGCAAGTTATGAACAACTAAAAACTTTAAAAGAATCTTATAAAAATGGCGAAGAAAAATATAATCTGGGAATGATCAATCCTGTTGATTTTTTGCTTGAAAAAACAAAATATATTAATGCTGAAAACGATTTATTAAAATCAAAATATAATTACATATTTAAGACAAAAATACTTGACTTTTATCAAGGCAAACCAATAACACTTTAGAGTTTAGAGTTAATACTGAAACAATGGTAAAGATTAATACACACTCGTCACAGACGAGCGTGAGCTGAATAAAAAATGGAAATGGAATTTGATTAAAAAGTTAAATCCAGCGCTAAAAGATTTATCTGAAGATTGGTATGATGATAAGATGCTGAAACAACCCTGAAACAAGTTCAGGATGACGTTGTTCAGCATGACATGATTAACATAAAAAATCGCAAAAATTAAATAATTAACCCCGGTTAAATAATTTTGCCTATGGCAAAATTCCCGCTTTGCGGGATTTAACGGAATAAAAACATAAATATATGAACAAAATCGTATTTATAACAGGAGCAACAAGTGGAATAGGTAAAGCATCAGCCCTAAAATTTGCACAAAACAATTATGATGTCATTATCACCGGCAGAAGAAAAAACCTGCTTGACAAACTATCTTCTTTTATATCTGAAAATTATAATGTCCACACATTATCTTTAAATTTTGATGTCAGGGATAAAAATGCTGTTAGTCAGGCGATACAATCTTTACCGGAAAACTGGAAAAAAATTAACGTTCTTATAAATAATGCGGGACTGGCTGTTGGATTAAGTCCTATACAAGATGGAATTATTGATGACTGGGAAAAAATGATTGACACTAATATCAAAGGATTGCTTTATGTTTCAAGAAATATTATGCCTGTTATGATAAAAAACGGATTCGGACATATTATCAATATCGGCTCTGTTGCAGGCAAAGAAACTTATCCTAATGGAAATATCTACTGTGCTACCAAACATGCTGTCAACTCAATATCACAAGCAATGAGAATAGATATGCTAAAACACCAAATTAAAGTTACTCAAATATGTCCGGGAGCAGCTAAAACAGAGTTCTCATTAGTAAGATTTAAAGGAGACAAAAAATTAGCCGATAATGCATACAATGGCTTTCAACCTCTTAAACCAGAAGATATTGCCGAAGCAGTTTACTTTGTTACAACATTGCCAAAGCATGTTAATATTAATGATTTGACAATTATGCCTACGGCTCAGGCATCTATTGTTCATACTTACAGAAAATAAAATTATTTTAACTATATTATTGTAAATAATTATAATTTAATCTACTCCGAAAAGACAAAATTATGTCATTCCGAATTTAGTTCGGAATCTCTAATTTCAATAATATCAATAGATTCTGAAACAAGTTTACCCCGTTAGATAATTTTAAGTTAGAGTATTGATTATTATTATATAATCTTATATCTAACGGGGTGAAGAATGACAAATAGACAAATATCTGCTTTTCGGAAAGGATTCATAATTTAAGTCTTAAAAAAATAAAATATAAAAAATATGAAAAAAATAATTCTTTTAATATCAATTATAATAAGTATAAGCTCCTGTAAAAACAATGATTTAAAAGATAAAACAATTATAACTAAACATATACAATATGATGTGTTAATAAATAATCCTGATGCAGATTACGACTGGTGGATACAAAATATAGAAGGTCATAAACGCGATCAACTTATAAAAATAATTATTAATACTGCATTATCAGGAAATGTAAAAATATATGATATTAATAATAACTCTGTAACTGTTGAACAACTTAAAAAAAATCTTATTACTATCGACTCTGTTAAACTTAGAAATATCGAAGCCCCTTATGAATATTATGATACAACTATAAAGACCAAATTAGATATAAGAAAAATTAATAAAATACGATTTAATGAAAAATGGTATATTAATAAAAAAAAATTTCAAACAATAAAAAAAGTTACAGCAATATGCCCTATGATTAATGATAGACCATTATTTTGGATAAAATTTGACAATAATAATATCAATAAAAATAAAAAAACTTTGATAACTGAACGTATCCAGTATGATGTTTTTATTAAAAATACTGATACAACTACTAATGACTGGTGGATAAATAATATAGAAGCTTCTAAACGTAAGACCTTTATTGATATGCTTGTAAGTGCTGCTTACTCAAAAAAAATAAAAACTTATGACTATTTTAATACTCAACTCTTTTTAAAAGATGTTAATTCTATCTTTACTTATACTGATTCTATTACATTGCAAAAAACCAAACCTCCTTATGAATATTATGATACTGTTATAGTGCAACAAATTAACACAAAAGATATTATAAGAATAAAATTTATTGAAAAATGGTATATAAATGAAAAAACTCTTGAAATAGAAAAAGATATTCTCGGCATTGCCCCTGCTATCATAATATATAATAATGATGGCGGATTAAGAGGTTATAAACCTCTCTTTTGGCTATACTTTGACAAAAAATATCCTATAAAACAAAATGTTTTATAATTTCAGATATGTTAAAATTTATTTATTGATAATTTTGAAATTCTTACGATACTTTGGAATAAAAAAATTATTTAATTATAATCTTTTTGGTATGAACTCTTGAATCTACACCTCTGGCTATATAAATTCCCGGTTTTAAATTACCTTTCACATTAAAAGTAAACGACCCTGAACCTTTATGTAATTCTTTTGGCTCAAATGAATAAACAACATTCCCAAGTGCATCAAATATCAAAAATTTTGTATTTTCACAATTTTCTAATAAAAATATACATTTTTCAATGCATGGATTAGGATATACATTTAATTTACATTCAGTATCCTTATTAACATATAATACAGCAACAATATATGAATACTCGTATTTTCCGTCATAATCGGTTTGTTTTAATCTATAATATGCCGTGCATTTTACAGGGTTCTCATCAATAAAAGAATAATCATGTTGTATATTACTTGTTCCTGCACCATCAATACTGCCAATAACTTCAAAATTTTTTCCATCCAGACTTTTTTCTATATTAAAATAATCATTATTTATTTCAGAAGCTGTTGACCATGTAATTTCTACTTTATCATCTTTAATTTTTGCATCAAAAAATAGTAACTCAATAGGCAGAACTCCGTCATAAGAAAATTCAAAATCTCTTAAAACATTCAGTTTATAACTGTCCCACCAAGTATTCATAGTTCTTTCATTGCCAAAATTATTAGGAAAACTATGTCCTGTTTCAAGAGAATCTCCAATATTTACTGTTCCTCCATCAAAATTAGAATCATCCCAGTGTAAATTTGCAGAGCCTGTAACAGGTCTAATTCTGTTAACTAAAAATCCATTCAGGTGTGTTTCAGGGTCATACAAAGGAAGGTGAGTTATACCTGATGAAAAAGATGAAGTAATTATAACTGTTGGTGTTGATTGATATAGGTAATCACCATTACCGTCTTTTCCATCCCAAGGAATTGTATCAGGTCCTGCATGTATATTTTTAACTAATATAACATCTGTTGAGCCGGATTGATAACCGGGTGTTCCATTCAAATCTATAATAATTTCAACAGTTCCCTGCCCTGACATATTAATTGAAAACTTTACTGTATCATTATAATAAACAGGTCTTACAACATCAAGACTATCAATTATTTCAGGAATAACCCCTGAAGGATAAATAATTGTATCAGGGTCATTTAAAAATATTTTATATTGAGGTCTTGTTGAGTTGCCTTCAATAGATTTTCTGTTCTCATTATTACCAAAAGGAGTATCTCCGGGTCCTGTATTATTACAAGAAAGCACAAATCCCCAAGGTTGTATCCCATTCATATCAGCTTCCGAAACAAATTTATCATCTGTATAAACATAAAATTTACCATTATATTTACCTCCTGATGAACGTGTATTTAAGTCCCATGCATAAGACCATAACCTGCCTGGAATATGATCGTCATTGCTATCTACAACAGTTAAATCAAATAAATCAAAGTGATATGCATTTGATAAATCTGTTGTGAATTCTATATAAAAATCACCAGTTGTGTTAGGTATAAACTCAAAAGGATCGTAACCTTTTGGAGGTTTATGATCAATTTTGGGACCTGCTACTGCTTCTTCATAAGATTTTATATATCCTTCTCCATTTGAAGGAATAGATGTTCTTGAATATACTATAACACCCGAAGGATTTTTTATCCTGAATGTTGCATTACCAGCTCCTATATGCTGAAATCCAAAATATACTTTCTCATTTGCATCATTAATATGGAAATATAATCTATGAAAAGGGTCTGTATTTGATTCCTGAGCAAAAGGACGGCTCTTATCATTTACCTGAAGATTACCAACATCTGAGCTAGTAGGCCTAAATTCCTTTGTGCCTTCTGCTTTACTATTTATAGAAATTAAAACTATCAATATAAATATTAACAATATACTTTTTTTTGTATTTTTCATGATAAAATATGTTTTTAAAGAGTTAAATATAATAAATACTTTTTTTATTAACAAAACTATTAATATTAGGTTTAAATTAATTATATCATTTTTTTTGTAATAAATCCTGTAAAAAATACGCCTTAGGCATACTAAAATATTTAATAAAAAATTTATATAAGGATTTTGACTACAAAGATATAACATTTTTATTTAAAAACAAAATTTTTTATAAAAAAATTTAAATTTAATTTTTATTTTAGCCCAACATTTTTCACATTATCTGTATATAATATACTAAATCACCAATAAATAAAACTATCTGATTGGTTTAGTTATGCCGAATAATTTTTAATTCATATCAGTCGGATAAGTAAAACGATATAAAAAAATTGGCTCTATATAGAATATAGTGGGTAATAATTATTTCTATATTCTATATTATGTTATATAGAAAAACACTCAATAAGCAATATACAATAATCAATAAACAAGTAAAGAAAATCGAATTTGCTTAAAAATTTATAGAAAGGAAACCATTAATCTTAAATATAAAGAAATTAGCTCCAATTATAAAAGAAACGGAAGAGTTAATCGCTATAATTTATGAAAATATTGAAACTGCAAAGTAGAATATGCAGAAATAATGAAAATTGAATATTGTATGTTGAGTGTTGAATGTTTGAGTCCTGTAATGAGTCGGCATTTTATAATTACTCACTATAAAAAACATAGAGCCAAAA
>CAZOSY010000071.1:0-8842 GCA_964582565.1 uncultured Bacteroidales bacterium
TCAGGCCATGAAAGTTGATACATTTAATAATTTTTTGTATGTAGGCGGAGGTTTCTGTATTGTTGATGATACGATTTTAACAGATAAAGTGGCAATATGGAATGGATTTTACTGGGAAAAAGTTGGATATGGTGATAGTAATGGGTGTCAGGGAGATTGTATGGCATTAGAATTATACAGGGGAGATATTTATGCAGGATTGTATTCTGATAGCCTTATGGGTGTTTACACCGGATACCTTGCCCGCTGGGATGGTCAGAACTGGCATGTTGCAGGAGATACAGTATTATGGAGTATTAATGCATTAGAAGTATTTAATGATGAATTATATGTTGGAGGTAATTCATATACTGACAGTGCAGGCATAAAAAAGGGCACACTCGGAAGTTGGTATATGCCTCCTGATACAACCTGTAAATACATTAAACCAAGAGTATATGCTCTGGCAGATACTTTTTATTTATCACAGGGCAGTGCAGATGTTCAATTTTATAATAATAATGCTTATGTAGATAGCTGGCAATGGGATTTTGGAGATACAGGCACAGACACAATACAAAATCCTGTTCATACTTACACTGATACAGGTACTTATAATGCAAGTGTTACTGTCCGGCATAACACCTGTATAAAAGCAGCAACAAAAACCATAACAATATTAGATAATACAGGCATAAAAGATATAAACATAAAAGAACTTGGCTTTAAATTATATCCAAATCCAACAGATAATAGTTTTTTTATAGAAGCATACATTGCTGCAGATAACAAAGGCATAATAAAAATATATGGTTTAAAAGGAGAGTTGTTAAAAGAACTTGTCCTTAAAAAAGGCAGTAACAAGACAATGGTTCACACATCGGGCTGGAGAAATGGAATTTATATCTGTAATCTTATTATTAACGGAAAAATAATTAAGAGTGAAAAAATGGTGCTGGCAAGATGAAAAAATGAAGACGGAAATTAAAAATTTAAAACTTTGTGCTTTAAACTTTGAACATAGTAACTAATTGATAATCAACCAAATACAAAAATATGAAAACAAAAAAATGTATTTTTCTGATATTTATATCGCTCGTTTTTCAACAATTTCAGGAGATTATCGTATTGATACAATTCTAAATGATTCAACTTTTGATTTTGAAAATAATAATATCTGTATTTATCCTAATCCGGCTGAAAATTATATTAATATAGAAATTAATCTTTCTGATACATCTGATATTGTTATAAATATATATGATATTATGGGTAGAAGATTATTAAATATAAATAAACAAAATATTTTAAAAGAATTTATTAATTATGATATATCAGAATTTGCAAAAGGATTATATTTTATTACTATTATAGCTGATAATAAACAATATGTTAAAAAAATATTTAAAAATTAAAACAATGAAAAAAAAAATTTCCTTATAATATTTTTAATTCCTTTTATAATAAATGTTAAAAGCCAGGTAAACATCCAGGATTCATTAGCATTAGTAGATTTATATTATTCCACTGATGGTAATAATTGGATAAACAAAACTAATTGGTTAACCGGTCCTGTTAGCTCATGGTTTGGAATAACAGTTGAAAATAATTATGTTGCCCGTATATCATTTAGTAGTAATAATTTACATGGTGATATTCCTGAGTCACTAGGACATTTAACACATTTAAACTTACTTTCGTTACGTGGTGAACATTTATATAAACCTTTACCTGATACATTAAAAAAATTTAATAAATTTGGATACTTTATGGATAGTTCTTAATTCTATACTATGGGAGTTCCCTCAAAATATTGGTGATTTGATTAGTTTAAAAGCATTGAATTTAGCAGAATCAAATTTAACAGGTTCAATTCCTGAATCAATTGGGAATTTAACAAATTTAAGATCATTATGTTTTAATCATAATAATTTAACAGGAAATATACCTCAAAGTATCGGAAATCTTATTAACATAAAAGAAATAAAATCACATAGTAATCAATTAACAGGCGAAATTCCTGAATCTATTGGAAATTTAATTAATTTAAACCTGTTGTATTTACATAATAATCAATTAACGGGCGAAATACCTTCATCTATTGGGAATTTAATCAATTTACAACAATTATATTTAAGTAATAATCAATTAACCGGTTTTATCCCTGATAGTATTTGTAATATAATCCCTTTAACTTTAGCTTTAGATGATAATCAATTAACAGGTGCTGTTCCTTTATGTATTGTGGATACAAATAGTATTGGACTATATATTCAAAATAATCAATTTATAGATTTACCTAATTTTGATTCAATTATAAATATTTATAATATACCTGATAATTATATAAATATTAAGGTATATAATAATAAATTTACCTTTGAAGATTTAGAAAAAAATATTAATATATCATATCCTGCCATATTTTCTTACATACCCCAGGATAGTGTGCTTCATTCAATAGATACAACAGTTGCTTTGGGAGATACATTAATTTTAAGCAGTTTAATTGGCGGCACAGCAAATCAATACCAGTGGTTTAAAGATACTACAGAAATATCATCAGCAACAAATGATATAATTATAATTCCCAATGTTTCTTATGCAGATTCAGGAATTTATTATTGCAGGATAACAAATACAATAGTAACCGACTTAACTTTATGGCGCAGGTTAATAAAAGTAAATGTAGATACTGCAACGGGTATAAAAGAAGAAAAAGAAAAAAAACAAATAAAACTTTATCCCAATCCTGCCAAAGAGCAAATAACAATAGAATTTAACAGCCGTATTAAAAAAAATACATTCTTTGAATTATATGATGTTTTGGGAAATAAAGTTATGAGCAGGCAATTGCCCAGTAATAATAACAAGACAAATGTTTCAACAAAAAACTTAACTGATGGTATTTATTCTTATAAAATTGTAGTTAACAATAAAGTAATTTCAACAGATAAATTAATTATAATAAAAAAATAATTAGTGTTTATTCCCAAAGTAATATTTTCTATAAACAGTATGCTACTACGTGATTTTTTAGCCCTGTAAGGGCAACCTGTTATAATTTTAAGTAGTTTCAAGCATTTTAGCAAATTCTCTGATTTTTTGTCAGGCACCATTAATTCTAAATATTTATTATTTTTGCCAAAAAAATAAATTTACAGAAATTATAATTATATATTTAAAATGAGTTATACAAAAGAACAGGTATTTGAAGCACTTAAGCATGTTATTTATCTTCCATCAGATAAAAATTTAGTATCCTTAAATATGATTCAGGACTTAAAAATTGAAGGTAGTAAAATTAGCTTTTCAATTATCTTTAAAAAGTCTAATGACCCACAAATATCTTTAATAAAGCAAAAATGTGTTCAGGCAATATTTGATTATGTTGATAAAGATGCTGACATAAAAGGAAATATCACAGCAAAAGCTATAGAAACAGTTAATGATAATGATAAAGTTCTTACTAATGTTAAAAATATAATAGCAGTTTGCTCGGGCAAAGGAGGCGTTGGCAAATCTACTGTTGCAGCAAATCTTGCAGTTGCTTTATCAAAAACAGGTGCAAAAGTCGGACTCATAGATGCTGATATTCATGGCCCGTCAATACCTATGATGTTTGATGTTGTGGATTCTCATCCTCTTATCATTGAAAAAAACGGAAAGCAAAAAATTGAGCCAGTAAAAAAATATGGTATTAGTTTACTTTCAATAGGATTTTTTGTGAATACCAATAATGCATTAATATGGCGAGGTCCTATGATTTCAAAAGCTTTATCTCAGTTGCTTTCTGATGGAAACTGGGGAGAATTGGATTATTTAGTAGTTGACTTGCCACCGGGAACAGGCGACATTCAAATAACATTAGCCCAGCAAGTTAATATAACAGGTATAATCGTTGTAAGTACACCTCAAAATGTTGCTCTTGCCGATGCGAGAAAAGCAGTTAGTATGTTTAACCAGTCCAGTATAAAAGTTCCTGTTTTAGGACTAATTGAAAATATGGCTTACTTTACTCCGCCTGAACTACCTGATAATAAATACTATATCTTTGGAAAACAGGGTTGTGAAAAATTAGCAGAAGAATTAAAAGTCCCGTTTTTAGGGCAGATTCCTTTAACAGAAAGTGTTTGTGAATCAGGAGATAAAGGTAAACCCGTAACACTGGATAATGATACTTTTATTTCTAAAGCATTTAATGATGTAGCAAAAAATGCTATTGAACAACTAAAAATTATAAATGCTAATTAGTGTCTGTTCGTAAAGTAAGTGTTTAGTTCAGAATGTTCGAGTTCGAGGCTTGCGCAGTCTTGAAAATCAGGAGTTTACTTTTGTAAATGACTGATTTGAAAGACAAGCATAACGAAGAAATTGGACATTATGGACAAACACTAATTAGAATTTTATTTAGGTTCATTAATATGGCCAAAAAAAAATTAGAAAGATTTTCCGAATTATATACATTTAAAAATGTATTTCAGCCATCTTATAAAGAACTTTCAGATGGTTTTATGTTAAAATCCAAGTTGAACACTTTTTTTAAAAATAAAAATCCTGTTATTTTAGAACTTGGATGCGGAAAAGGAGAATATACTGTTTCTTTAGCTGAAAACAATCCTGATACAAACTTTATTGGAATAGATTTTAAAGGTACAAGATTATGGAGAGGAGCTAAAACATCTATTGAAAAAAAATTAAAAAATGTGGCTTTTATAAGAACTAAAATTGATTTTATTGAAAATATCTTTGATAAAAATGAAATAAAAGAAATTTGGATTACTTTCCCTGACCCATATCCTAAAAAATCAGATGTAAAAAAACGATTAACATCCCCTGAATTTTTGAATAAATACAAAAATATCCTTGAAAAAGATGGAACTATTCATCTGAAAACAGATAATACCAGGCTGTTTGATTATACTCTTAAAATAATAAAAACAGGCAAACATAATTTACTGGAATATACAAGAGATATTTATAATTCTGATACCTCTGATCAAGTTGCCAATATACAAACTTTTTACGAAAAAATATTTCTTAAACAGGGATTACCTATATATTATCTGAAATTTATGCTGTAATTATTTTTTTTATTTTGTCTTTGCCTTTTTTTATTACAAATTGTGGAAAAGACGATGATAATGGTGAAGAAGATAATCCTTCATCATCATTTTATACAACAGCTACTATTAGTCATGCTGGCTTTGACTTTTCTGCTGGCATTTGCGATACGGTAAACTGGCAAAATAATGATGGCGAAACTGTTAGCTGGCAACCCAATGGAGGAAACGATTCTACTTATCCAAACAATGATAAATATATCTGGTTTAGGAACGATGCAATAGATACAGTAACATATAAAAATCAGACAAAAAATATGGGCAACGTTGAAATATCTACAATTACTAATGTTCCTACACAATGGGATACAGCACCTTACATAAATCCTTTGTTAACAGGGCATGTAATTGTTGCAAAATGTTTTGACGGATATGTAAAATTTGAAGTCCTTTCTGCTGATACAAGTGATTTTTGGCCAGCTCAAGTTAAATATTACTTCTCAACAACCTCTACATTTGACCATTAATTCCAATTTGCAACCTGCAATATGACATAAAGTAAATCGCCTGCCTAAGGCGGATCAATGCCGATAGACATTCATCGTAATTTTATAAGCAAATTGTAAATCCTGTATTTATTGGGAGTGCAATCGGTTGGGCTACTGGCTGATAAAATTGTAATACTGAACGCAAATCAGTATAAAACAAAAAAATAAAATAACTATTTTTATATTAGCACCTCAAAATAAAATTTAACCTTTTTAGAGCGGACTCATTGATTAAATATAAAGTATGTTGTTAAAAAAAACTAATTTCAATACTAATTTTTTTGATCAGGTTTATGAACTTGTTTGCAAAATTCCTTACGGTAAAGTAACAACTTATGGTGCCATTGCAAAATGCTTGGGCTCCGGGAAATCTGCCCGTATGGTTGGATGGGCTATAAATAAGTCATTTGCATATTCAAAATATGTTCCTGCCCATAGAGTGGTAAACAAAAAAGGATTACTTACCGGAAAAATGCATTTTGGAGGTCCGAATGTAATGCAACAACTTTTAGAAAACGAGGGTATTAAAATAACAAATAATCAAATAGTTGATTTTGATAAACTTTTTTGGGACCCTGTTACAGAATTATGTTTTAAATAATTATTTTCATTGATGATTATTAATTAATGACAACTAACAAAACTAATGACTATTCTAATATGCCTTTGCAAATACAACTCTCTGAGATGAAGGATTGCCTGTATATACACATCTTCCTTTTTCCTGCAAATCATTTAGCGGTATCAAACGAATAGTTGCTTTTGTCTCTTCCTTTATCTTTTTTTCTGTCTCAGCAGTGCCATCCCAGTGAGCTAAAACAAAACCACCTTTGTTTTCTATCTTATCTTTAAATTCTTCCCACGTATCAACTTTGTATGTATTATCCTCTCTAAAAGTTAATGCTTTTTGATAAATATTTTTTTGTATCTGTTCTAATAAATTAGAAATTTTAACATCAATATCTATTTGTTTATAAATAGTTTTTTCAAGCAAATCTCTTCTTGCTATTTCTACGGTTCCTTGTTCAATATCCCGCGGACCAATATTAATTCTTACAGGAATTCCTTTAAGTTCATACTCGGCAAATTTCCATCCGGGTTTATATGTAACTCTGTCATCATATTTAACAGTTATTCCTTTTTCTTCAAGCGATTTTTTTATTTTATTTGCTGTCTTTGATATTAAAGATAATTGCTCTTCATTTTTAAAAATAGGGACTATAACAACCTGTATGGATGCCAGTTTGGGAGGTAAAATCAAACCTTTATCATCAGAATGAGCCATTATTAAGGCACCAACTAATCTTGTAGAGACGCCCCATGAACTAGCCCATACATATTCCTGCTTATTATCCTTTGTAATATATTTTACATCAAAAGCTTTAGGAAAATTTTGTCCCAGAAAATGAGAAGTGCCAACTTGCAAAGCTTTACCATCCTGCATCAATGCCTCTACACAATAAGTATCTTCTGCTCCTGCAAATTTTTCGGCAGGTGTCTTTATTCCTTTTAAAACAGGTATAGCCATCCAGTTTTCAGCAAAATCTGCATAAACATCAAGCATTTGCATTGTCTCTTCTATTGCTTCTTTTTTTGTGGCATGAGCAGTATGACCCTCCTGCCAAAGAAATTCTGTTGTCCTTAAAAATAATCTTGTACGCATTTCCCAACGTACAACATTTGCCCATTGATTGATCATAACAGGCAAATCCCTGTATGACTGAATCCATCGCCTGTAAGTATCCCATATAATCGTCTCTGATGTTGGTCTTACTATTAACTCTTCTTCCAATTTTGCATCAGGATCTACTATGACTCTTCCATCTTCTGCATTTTTTAATCTGTAATGAGTAACAACGGCACACTCTTTGGCAAAACCTTTTACATGGCTTGCTTCTTTACTAAAAAACGACTTAGGAATAAATAATGGGAAATAAGCATTTTCATGTCCCGTATCTTTAAATTTTTTATCAAGTACTGACTGCATCTTTTCCCATATTGCATAACCATAAGGTTTTATTACCATACATCCTTTTACTGCTGAATTTTCTGCCAAATCAGCTCCTTTTACTATATCATTATACCATTGAGAATAATTTTCTTCCCTGGTATGAATTTTTTTTTCCATAATTTGAATTGTGGTATAATATTTGCTTTTATTTAATTGAATTAAAAAATTATATTATCTCACAAAAATAACAATAAAATAATAAGGAGGAACAAATAATGAAAACTTTAACTAAATTGCTGTCAATATTACTAATATGGTTGTCTTATGCTTGCTCATCAACCTACTATACAGGATATGATGATGTATATTACTCTTCAAAAGATAAACCTGTCCAATCAGAAAAAATACAACCCAAAGAAAGTAATGAAACAAATTACAACGAATATCAGGAAGAAAATAATTATTCAAATGAAGAAGATTCTTCTTATTACGAACCAGAATATTCTACAAGCGAAACATATAACTCTCCGGATGGAGATACATACATAACTAATAATTATTATGATGATGATTATTATGATTATCAATATGCTTCCAGATTAAGAAGATTCCACAATCCATATTATGGATTTAATTATTTTGATGATTATTATACTAATCAATACTGGTATGATTATGACCCTTTTTCATGGGGAATAAGTATTTATTTAGGATATCACTGGATGAGTCCTTATTATTACAGCCCATATTACTGGGGTTATGGATTTGGATATCCTTACTGGGGATATGGATATAGATATCCTTACTGGGGTGGACATCATTGGGGCTATGGCAGTTATTGCAATGGTTACTGGGACGGTTACAATGATGGTTACTGGGATAGTCATGGAAGCTATCCTGATTATTACTACAATAGCTATGATGATAATTCCAATTATTATGGACCCAGAACATCATCAAGCCACTATAATGCTAATACAGGAAATTCCGGTGGAAACAACTCTTTCAATTTAGGAGCTAAATATCAAACAGCACTTGCTCTTGAAAAAAATAATAATGGAAATAATAGTATAGATATTTCTAATAAAGTATCAGATTTAAGTAGCTCTAAACATTCTGCATCCAAAACTAATACTAACATTGTTGATAAAGGCAAAACTAACAATAATTTATCTACTATAGATAAAGCCAATTCTACAAATAAAACTAATAAATTTGATTCTAAGGTATCTAAAAGTGCAAATTCAAAACAAAATCAAAAACCTAATAACTTTACAAATAGTAATGCTATAAAACAAAGC
>CAZOSY010000071.1:8942-11296 GCA_964582565.1 uncultured Bacteroidales bacterium
AAAACAAAATCAAAAACCTAATAACTTTACAAATAGTAATGCTATAAAACAAAGCAAACAAACAAAATATTCATCACCAAAAGCACAAAACAGACCTAATATACAGAAACAAAACAATCAAAAATATTCTAAGCCCAAAGCATATACTTCGCCGAGTTATAGTGAACCAAAATCAAATCAATATTACTCCAGACCTAAATCTTCTTATTATAGTAAACCTAAGACCTATAATAATTCAAAGTCAGAAAATAATATGAACTATACTAAACCCCGAACAAGCAACTCGTCAAAATATAAACAAACAAGTCCTGTTAGCAAATCAAGTCCTTCAAGGTCAAGCTATTCAAGTCCTTCAAAGTCTAGCTATTCAAGTCCTTCAAGGTCTAGCTACTCAAGTCCTTCAAGGTCTAGCTCAAGTTCGTCAAGGTCAAGCTACTCAAGTCCGTCAAGGTCAAGTTCAAGCTCGTCAAGGTCAAGTTCAAGTTCAAGTTCATCTTCAAGATCGTCGTCATCATCAGGTCATAGAAGATAAAACAATTAACTTATTCAAAATAAAAAATAAAATTAATAACCTAATAAAATTTAAAAATGATGAAAAAAATTAGCATAACATTATTTATCGCATTAACAATTACATCTTTTGTTAAAGCACAAAATGAAATTGATGCACTTCGTTATTCACAACTAAATTATTATGGCACAGCCAGATTTATGGGTTTGGGAGGTGCTTACGGTGCAATTGGTGCTGACTTCTCAACTTTAAGCATAAATCCCGCAGGTATTGGACTATACAGAAGTTCTGAATTTACATTCACTCCTTCATTATATAAAGGAGAAACATCTTCAAAATATAATAGTACTCAACGCAATGATTACAGATATAATTTTAATGTTAGCAACATCGGAATAGTACTAAATGCAGAGACCAGTAACAATAATTTATCAGAAAATAAAGGATGGTCAAACATACAATTTGGTTTTGGAATGAACAGAATTAATAATTTTAATAACAGAATGATTGTTGAGGGTTATAACTCTGAAACTTCGCTTATGACAGATTACATAGACAGAGCCAATGGATATACTCCTGAAGATTTATTCCCTTTTGACACAGAATTGGCTTATGAGACATATATTCTTGATACAGCAGACAATTCAACAACTTATACAAGTCCTTTAAAAAATGGAGATGTGCTGCAAAGAAAAACAGTTACTACCAAAGGTAATATGTCTGAAATAGTATTATCTTTTGGTGGCAATTATAACGATAAACTTTATTTAGGAGCTACTATTGGTTTTCCTTGTATATATTATAAAGAAAATTCTACTTATGAAGAAATTGACGAAAACGAAAAGATAGATAATATAAAACAGTATAAATTAAACGAAGAAATAAAGACCATAGGACAAGGTGTTAATTTAAAATTAGGAATTATTTACAGAGCAAACGATTATGTGAGATTAGGCCTTGCTTTACATACGCCAACTTTCTTTGCTATGGAAGATAATTACAGCAGAGATATGGAATCTGAACTTGACCAAGGACCTAGTACAGGTATTTATTCTTACAGTTCTCCTAAAGGGAAATATAACTACAGGATAGAAACTCCACCGCGTGCAATAGCCAGCTTAGGTTTTATTATTGGTAAAAAAGGTCTGATAAGTATTGATTATGAAGCTGTTGACCTTTCAGAATCTAAACTACGTTCTAAAGATTATAATTTTTTTGATGAAAATGAAGCTATAAGAAAAAAATATACAATGCAACATAATATACGCACAGGTGCAGAATTTAATTTGAATCCTATAACTATAAGAGGTGGCTACACACTGTCAACCAGTCCTTTTGATCATAATATTAATGATGCCACACGAAATTCATATTCTTTTGGAATAGGACTAAGAGAACAGGGCTATTTCTTTGATATTACCTATGTATTTACTGAATCTTCGGAAGATTATTACTTATATACACCAACACTTGTAAATCCTGTTGAAAATGATATAAATACTCATAACTTAATCATTACACTTGGAGTAAAATTCTAATCCGCATAAGCCAGGAAATATTTAAAACCTTTAAATCTGAATCTGATAAAAAAACGTTAATAAGAATATTTTTTATTCGGGTTAATCAGTGAACCCGGGGGGATTCGAACCCCCAACCTCTTGATCCGTAGTCAAGTGCACTATCCAATTATGCTACGCGTCCATATTTATTATATGCAAATTTACATATAATAATTAAATTATATTGCTAATATTCACAAAAAATAATTTGTATATCTTTGCTTAATTATTTATTTATTAACTTATAAGTCAATATATACCATTTGTGAAAAAAGTTCTGATAT
>CAZOSY010000072.1:0-11190 GCA_964582565.1 uncultured Bacteroidales bacterium
TTTATAAACTAATCATTCTAAATGTTAAAAATGTAAAAGTAAAAAATATATAAAAGTTATATATATATTTGTATTTTTTTTATCTTTGCATGTTTTATTTTTTTATTTACTTCGTGCAGATAAAATATTTTGTAAATTTAATTTATTTAATATATATGAAAACATTAAATTTAAAAAGGATATTATTACCAATTCTGCTGATTATTTTTATTTCTTCAGCTTCTTCTCAAAACAATGCTAAAAAATATTTTAAGAAAGCAGAAAGAAAATTGTCTTCAAAGCACTATAAAGAAGCATATGCTGGCTTTACCAAAGTAATAGAATTAGAACCTAATAATGCAGATGCTTATGTTTTTAGAGGTTTGACAAAATATTATTTAGAAGTTTATGAAGATGCAAAAATAGATTTTGACAGGGCAATAAAATTATCTCCTGACTATGCAGAAGTTTATAACTTTAGAGGTATTGTTAAAGATGAGTTGGGTGATACAAAGGGTGCCTGCGAGGACTGGAATAAAGCTTTTGACCTTGGATTTGATACTGCATTTGATTTGATTGAAGCATTTTGTGACGAATAACAATTGTTGATTTTGTATAATTTTTTATCATTAGAAAAACTCTTACAATTTTGTAATTTATACAGAATTTTTTTTGTTAAAAAATTAATTATATTATAGATGAAAGGTAAGAGTTCTAAAGGGTTTCAGTTTAACAATGTCTTAAATATCTCGTTTGCACATTTATTTCATGATATTTACTCTTCTTTTTTAGCTCCTATATTACCACTTCTTATTGAAAAGTTAAATATTAATTATACTCTTTCCGGTTTACTTCAGATAGTTCAAAGAATACCTTCATTAGCAATGCCTTTTATAGGAATTATTGCAGATAAGGTCTCTGTGCGTTATTTTATGATATTTACTCCTGCATTAACAGCAACTGCTATGAGTTTATTAGGAATTGCTCCTAATTATACCGTATTGGTGGTTCTGCTTTTTTTAATGGGTATTAGCTCTGCTCTTTTTCATGTCCCTGCACCTGTTATGATGAAAAAAGTTTCAGGCAACAGAACAGGAAAAGGCATGAGTTTTTATATGGCAGGAGGAGAAATTGCCCGCACTATAGGACCTTTGATAATAGTGGGAGCTGTATCTTTATGGACATTAGAAGGAACATATAAATTAATACCTTTTGGAATATTAGCTTCTGTTATACTTTATTTTAAAATAAGAAAAATTAATTTGCCTGATGTAGATAAAGAAAAAGAAAGACAAAAAAGAGAAGGATGGAAACAAACATTTATTAGGTTCTTCCCTTTGTTTATGATTTTAGCAGCAATTATATTTTTTAATGCTATGATGAAAGAATCTATCAAAACATTTTTACCGACTTATTTAAAAATTTTTAAAGGTAAAACTTTATGGGCCGGTGCCATTGATTTGTCTATCTTTCAATTTTCAGGTATCATTGGAACATATTGTGCAGGAACAATATCAGATAAAATAGGCAGAAAAAAAATACTGCTTATCGTTTCAATTATTAATCCTGTTCTTATGTGGCTTTTTGTGGTCCTTGATGATACATTAAGAATACCAATTCTTATTATTATGGGGATTTTCCTTTTCGCACAAGGACCTGTGCTACTTGCTTTAGTTAATGATGTTAATTCTGACCGACCGGCTTTTGTTAATAGTGTTTATATGACTTTTAGCTTTATTGTTGGCTCTATATCAATTTTTTTGTTCGGATTTTTATCTGATTGGCTAAACTTTGAGGTATCTTTGAAAATATCAGCAATATTAGGGCTTTTTGCTATCCCTTTTGTATTAAAACTTAAAAAGTAACTATACTGAAACAACCCTGAACTCTAAATAACACTGTCATTCCGAGTGATAGCGAAGGAGCTCATAATATTTAGAAACGATTTTACCTAAATTTTTAAATTTAGTATAGTGATTTTTTAATATTAAATTTACGATTTGTTTATTTTTTATACTTTTGCCACAAATAGTAAACCTATTTAAAATTTATACCTTTTAATAATATTTAAAATGATTTTTTTTAAAACTGATAAATATAACTTTTTTAAAACTTTTGGGATAATATTTTTTTTATTGCTAATAGTATCATCTTGTATTTCAACAAAAAAATTAAAATATATACAAACCAAAGACAAGGATAATGTTACTAATGAATTTATCCCTCAAAAAAAAGTTGCTTATAAAATACAGCCCAATGATGATTTGTATATTAAAGTAACAAGTCTTGATGAAGAAACATACAAATTTTTTAATAAAGAATCCGGCAACAGACAATATATGAGTAATGACGCCAGTATATATCTGAATAGTTATACTGTCAATGATTCGGGTTATGTTAATTTTCCTTTTATTGGTAAAATTTTAGTTAAAGATTTAACTATTGAACAGACAAAAGATTTAATCCAAAAATATGTAAACGAATATCTAAATCAAGCCACTGTTTTTGTGAAATTGGTTAATTATAATATTACTATTTTGGGAGAAGTAAAAAAACCGGGAATATATACTGTTTATAATGATAAAGTTAATATTATGGAGGCATTGGGATTTGCCGGCGATTTAACTGATTATGGTAATAGAAAAAATATTACTTTAATAAGACAAACAAATCAGGGTTCTATAGTTAATTATATTGATTTAACTGACAAAAAAATACTTCAGTCAGAATATTATTTTTTAATGCCAGGCGATATTATTTATGCCCAACCTATGAGAGCCAAAAGTTTAGGGTTAAGAACATTCCCTTTTGCAACATTATTATCAACTATAACTACTTTGATATTAGTTTTAAATTATATAAAATAAATAATTAAGTGAACAATCAACAAGAAACATATCAGGAGCAAACAATTGAGTTTAAAGAAGTATTATTTAAGTTTTATAAATATTATTATTTATTTATAATTGTTATTATCATATCTTTATTTTTTGCTTTTTTATTTAATAAATACAGCAAACCAATTTATGAAGCTAATACCACAGTATTAATTCAGGACGAAAAAAAACATTCTGTAACAAATCCCGGAGATTTTATGGAGGGCTTTGGACTGTTTGCAGGGAAAAAAAATCTGGAAAATGAAATTGGCGTTTTACAATCATATACATTGATAAATGAAGTTGTTACTGAACTAAATCTTGGCACATCTTACTTTATTGAAGAACATTTTATCTCAAATGAATTATATAAAAAATCCCCTTTTGTCGTAATTATTGACAGTTTACATCCTCAACCCGTAAATCTTGAATATAATATTACCATTCTAAACAGTAATGAATTTAGAATAAAAGCTGAAAGCCAAAATATTATACTTTATAATTTTATTAAAAACAAAACTTTACAAACAGAAGATAATATAAACATTGACAAAGTTTTTAGATTTGGAGAAAAAATTGAAAATAAAAATGTTGATTTTAAACTTTTTTTAACTGATAATTATACTCCCGACAAGTATAAAAATAAACATTTATATTTTACTTTTAATAATATTGATGCACTTACTTTACAATATCAAAATAGTGTTAATATAGAACCTATCACAAAAGATGCTTCTATTGTTAAAATTTCATTAAAAGGAAATAATATTCAAAAATCTGTAGATTTTTTGAATACCCTGACAAGTGTATATTTAAAAAAAGGATTAGATAAAAAAAATCGTATTGCTATTAATACAATACAATTTATAGATAATCAGTTGTTGGAAATTACTGATTCTCTTCATTTTACAGAAAGCAAGCTACAAAGTTTCAGAACAACCAATAAAGTAATGGACTTGTCTTTTCAGGCACAAAAAGCGTATGAAAAAATGCAGAACCTTGAAGAGCAAAAAGCAGTTCTATTTGTAAAATCCAAATATTATAATTATTTAAAAGAATATATTGAGAAAAATAAAAACGTTGAGGATTTATTAGTCCCGTCTACTATGGGTATTGACGATCCTTTATTAAACGATTTGGTTTCAGAACTTACAAAACTTAGTACACAAAAAATAACATTGTTATATAATTCCAAGGAAAAAAATCCTTATATAGGAGGAATAAATTTAAAAATAAAAAATACAAAAAAAGCATTACTGGAAAATATACAAAATATTGTCAATACATCGGATATTGCAATAAAAGATATTAATAACAGAATGTCTGAACTAACAAAGGAAATTAGTAAATTGCCAAAAACAGAAAGAGAACTATTTGGAATAGAAAGAAAATTTAAACTTAATGATGCTATCTATACCTATCTGTTACAAAAACGTTCAGAAGCTCAAATAGCCAAAGCTTCTAATTTGCCAAATAATGAAATAATAGACCCTGCAAAGATGGTTGGTCAAAGACCCGTTTCTCCTAAGAAAAAAATAAATTATCTTATTGCTGTTTTGTTAGGAATTATTTTGCCTGCAACTTACATTTTTATTAAAGATTTTTTTAATGACAAAATAACTGAAAAAAAAGATATAGAAGACCTGACAGATATACCTGTATTAGGTTTTGTAATTCATAGTAAAAAAAATAAAAATGGTAAAAAAGTGGTATCTGATTATCCAAAATCATTAATATCTGAGTCCTTTCGCTCTGTCAGAACCAATCTTCAGTTTTTTTCTAAAGGTAAAGAAAAGCAAACTATACTTATTACTTCTTCTTTAACTAATGAAGGCAAAACATTTTTTGCCATAAATCTGGCACTAATTTTTGCTATATCCGGCAAAAAAACTGTATTATTGGACTTTGACCTGCGTAAACCCCAAATATACCAGGATTTTGGCTTAAATAACGAAAAAGGTATCAGTAATTATTTAATTAATAAATGTGAGACAAAAGATATTGTTCAGAATTCTAATATAGAAAATTTAGATATAATCACAGCAGGACCTGTGCCACCTAATCCTGCCGAACTAATAGCATCAACCAAAGTCCAAAAAATGTTTATTGAACTGAAAAAAATATATGATTATATTATAGTTGATACATCTCCTATCGGCTTAGTTACAGATGCTTTTTTATTAACAAAATATTCTGATATTAATGTTTTTGTAGTAAGACAAAATCAAACTGATAAAAAAGTATTTATACCTGTTATAAATAGTATAGAAAAAAATAAGATTAATAATTTGAATATCTTAATTAATGATGTTAAAGTTGATAAACATAGTGGATATGGAGGATATGGATATGGAGCTAAATATGGATATTATGATGATGAAAAAACAAAAGCAAAATCTTTATTTAAACGAATTTTTAAAAAAAAGTAATATAACAGGTATTATTTAAAATATAATGAAAATTTTAGTAACAGGCACAGCAGGCTTTATTGGCTTTCATCTTGCCAAACGATTAATTGAACGTAAAGATACAGTTATAGGACTTGACAATATTAATGATTATTATGATACAAAGATAAAATACGGGAGATTAAGCGAGACAGGTATTGTAAAAAAAAATATTGAATATAACAAACTGATACAAAGTAAGATATTTCCAAACTATAAATTTATTAAGCTTAATTTAGAAGATACAGACAACATTAACAAACTATTTAAAAAAGAAAAATTTGATAAAGTTTGCAATCTTGCAGCTCAGGCAGGAGTGAGATATAGTGTTATCAATCCATATTTATATATCAACAGTAATATCGTTGGTTTTTTAAATATTCTTGAAACTTGCAGACATAATAATATAAAGCATTTGGTTTATGCAAGCAGTTCAAGTGTATATGGTCTTAATGAACAAATGCCTTTTTCAACATATAATAATACAGACCATCCTGCAAGTATTTATGCTGCCACCAAAAAATCTAACGAGCTAATGGCTCATGCTTACAGCCATTTATATAATATACCAACAACAGGGCTTAGATTCTTTACTGTTTATGGACCATGGGGACGACCGGATATGGCTCTTTTTCTATTTACCAAAGCAATTTTGGAAGATAAACCTGTTAATGTTTTTAATTATGGTAATATGCGACGTGACTTTACTTATATTGATGACATTGTAGAAGCTATTGAAAAAGTTCTTGATAAACCTCCACAAAAAAATCCAGAATGGGATACTAAAAATCCTGTCCCGAACTCAAGTAAAGCACCCTATAAAATTTATAATGTTGGGAATAATAATCCTGTTAAATTAACTGATTTTATTGAAATAATTGAAGAAATACTTAATAAAAAAGCCAGGACAGAGTTAAAGCCAATGCAATTAGGTGATGTTCAGGCTAATTATGCTGATGTTAGTAAATTAATTGAAGATTTTGAATACCAACCTAATACTCCTATAAAAAAAGGTGTGAAAAATTTTATAAACTGGTATATGGACTTTTACAATTATAATTCTGATACAATAGTAACAAAAAGTTAATAAAATATTTAGTAATTATTTAGGTATTAAATTTTTTATTACTATTTAGGTATAAGGGTATATGGTATAAAGGTATAGTAGTCGCACTCAGCCCTTATTTCAATATTCTTTATTTCCTTATTCCTTATTCCTTATTTCCTTATTCCCTTATACCTTATTCCCTTATACCCTATACCTTATTTCCCTATACCTGAATAGTTACAATATTTAAATTATAATATTATTTTTTGTAACTATTATTTTACTAATGTAACACGTCCCCTGTATGTATGTTTTCGGTTAAAGGAATCTGTTATCTTAATCAGATATATATATAGTCCTTCCTTAATTTCTATATCTTTATCTGTTTTTCCATCCCATCCTTTTTCTAAGTCAGTTGTTTTAAAAATCATACTTCCCCAGCGGTCAAATATCTTCATTTCATATTTTGCAATATTTGTTCCTCTTCCATAAAACGTTTCATTAAAACCATCAAAATTAGGTGTAAATGCATTTGGAATATAAAATGTGAATGCAGGACCTATTATAACAGTTCTGCTGGTAGAATCATGACACCCAAAACCATTTTCATAAACATCAAGAGTTACCAAATAACTTCCTGTATCCTGATATTGATGAAACACATTTCCACAATTATTTGCAAATGAGCCATCACCGAAATTCCAAAAACAAGAATCAGCATCTATAGATGAACTTGAGAAAAATATGCCGGGATTATAAATTGTTGTAGTACTTGGGTTAATACTGAAAGCAGCTACAGGATTTTTGTAAACATGAATCATTTGCGGAATGGTTAAAGATTGTGAACATCCTGCATCTGTTGTTACTGTTAATGATACATCATAATTGCCATTTAATTCATATAAATTAAATGGATTATTTGTAATACTTGTATTACCATCTCCAAAATCCCAGTCCCAGCCAACTATTGTCCCTGTTTCAACAGAAGACATATCATAAAATTTAAGAAACAAAGGTTCACAACCTGTTGCAGGCTTAGCAATAAAATTTACTTCCGGGTCAGGATTAATTACAAAACTTACAGTATCACCATCTGAGCAGGTAAGATTTCCATTTGTATTTTCTGCAACAACAGAATATATACCAGTAGAATCAATTGAAATGGTCTGTATTACATCTCCTGTTGACCATAAATAAGTTCCCCCGGGATTTGGACCTGCATCCAAAATAATAACACCGTTTCCACAAATAGAAGTATCATTACCTAAATCAACCACAGGCGATTGAACTACATTTAAAGAAATTGTTGTATCATAACTGCAGCCAAAAGCATCTGTAAGATAAACAGTATAATCAAATATGCCACCATAATCAGGAGAAACAGTGATTATTGAGTCCTGCTGGTCAGTTATAAAAGGTCCGTCCCAGTCAATCTGGTCAATAGGTATATCATAGCCCCAGCCCGTTGGCAAAAGATTAGGGTCTAAGTTTAAATCCCATGAAAAAATATAGCCATTATCTATACCCCAGTAATCACAAATTTCAATTGACCATACACCATTCAAAGGGCATCCTATAAGACCTGAAAAACCTGCATGCGGGTCATAATAACCGGTATTATTTATTGTATTAGTTGAATCTAATGTTGATTGGGATGCATGGTCATTTATAGTCCCAATTGTAGGATATATCTCTGACCAGCAATAGTTCCAGCCAATGCCAGGTGGGTTATCAGAAGGATCGCAATCAGAGCCGTCATTCTCATTAGGTTCTCCCATAAAAGCACCACCTGATTGAATATATTCTTTTAACACAACACTCTGCCCATTAGGACAAATTATTGTAAATTCCAAATCTCCAATAAAAGAATGTTCCATATTAACACATATAGATAAAATATCATCAACACTGGTAATTGTTTGCCCCGGAGCAAAAGCATTAAATTCAACATCAGTATTATAACATTGCTCAGGACAGTTAGGTCCGTCAGGCACAAACATAGTGCTGTCAAATCCCTGACTGGCTGACTGGTGAGAGCCAACAGGATCTACTACAATAGAAGAGTTGGGGTCATATCCAACATTTATATCCAGATTGGTTCCTGAACATATATCAGGCAAAGGATTTATGTTGCCAAGAGGACTGGATGATATTCTAACTCTTAATGCTATAAAATTAGTACTAACACATCCATTTACATCAGTTACTGTTAAAGTAACATCATATCCTCTAACCAAATCATAGTGATGGTTTATAGTTTGTCCTGTCTCAATTGTGCCGTCGCCAAAATCCCAGTCAAATGTTGATGTGCCATCTTCCTGATGATAAATTATATCGTTTTCAGGATAGTCACCTGTTCCTACAAATGTAATATCATCACCCTGACAAATATCAATATAACTACAGTGGTCGTTAGGGTCATAGACAGCAGGAGGATTTGTAGTTGGAGAAATATTAGCAATAACTTGTTGGCAACAAGGAATACATGCTATTTCGGCTTTCCATCCGTCTGTATTACTAGTTGAATTGGATTGGAATTTAGCAGTTAAGCATCCTGATGGATTTGCTGCTGTAGCAATAACAGCATGTAAAGCAAGAGAATTGGTATTATTATATGCTCCTATAAGAGGAGATGTATCATCCGGTCCGTTATAAATATATAATGTATCAGAAGGTTCAATGCTAAATTCCCAAAAATAGAGTCTTACATGAGTATTAACAGCATTATCTGAGCAAAAAGTCATCATATAATCTTCATCAGAAGAATAAGTTCCTATATCTCCACCACTGTCATAAAAATCTCCTGCACATGTAGTTACTGTTCCTCCTGCACTGATTAAATATGTTTGTGCAAAGACAACATTTGCAGAGATTATAAATAATATTACAATAAGTGTTTTTTTTAACATAACATATAAATTTTTTGTTCCAACTTATCGGAATTATTTTAAAGTTTTTTTATAATCATTATATTTTTTTATAAACCTCTTTTTAGGATAAAAAATTAGTATCTTTCCTGTATTACCTAAAATATAATGTGTATATCTATTATAATCAACATCAAAATTATATTTTAATACATTAAATTTTTCAGGATTAAAATCAGATAAATCTTCATTAAAATACTGAACTTTATCTGAAGATGTTTTCCTTTTTAATGTAACATTATGAATATCTTTGCCGTTTACAGGTTTTTCCGGAACTTCTTTCCCTATAAAATATGAATTATCAAGATAAAAGTTATAATATAAGATTAATTCAGGATTATCTTTTTGAAGTTGCTGAATATAAGTTTTATCAAAACATTCATATAATCTTGTATCAGGTTTTATTTGATTAGAGTTAATCTCATTTTGAGAAAAACAATAGATATTAATAAAAGAAAAAAAGAATACAAAAAGTATAGTTTTTTTAAAAATATAATACATAATAATTTTAAATTTAGTAAGTAAAAAAACAAGTTAGTATTTTAAAAAACAGAGACAGTAATGTTAACCAAGTCAAATTTACTTAATTGCGATTTATCTTTATAATTAAGAAATTTTGAAAATATTTTTAGTCCTCTTTCTGAATCTGTTGTACAATTTCCTTGTTTACTGTCTCCTGATGATAGAGTTAAACTATAATGATACTCTCCACTTTTTGAGTTGCAGGTTAAACATTTACCATCATACCATAATTCTTCGTCCCATTCTATTTTTATTTTTTCAGTGCTGGTATTTACAAATTTTAATAATACATATTCCTGATGCAGACCATTATGCTCATCATTAAGTTCTTGTGTACAATAATAAATTTGAACCCCGTTTTTTTCTGTATAGAGTTTCCATTTATTTTCTTTTGTTATTTTGGTTGATTTAGTAATATTATTATTACTGATAAGATTAATACTGTAAGAGCTTAAAAATAAAGAAACAAATAATACTGACAAAATACATTTAATTTGTCTGAAATAAGAAGTTGATTTTTCCATAATTAATTTTTTTAGATTATATAATACATTTTGATTTAAAAAATAACTACAAAGATACACTAAAAAATATTCAAATCCCAAAAAAAAAATAATAATTTTAAAAAAAAATATTTATTCAGGAATAAAAATGTGTTCTATTCCTGACGAAATTCATACTGAACCTACTTTAGCAACTTGTGCTAAATTTGTTTCAATATTAAATTTTATTTTTATATTTGACATTAAATTATAAAATATTTGCTATTTTTTTGTTTTAATCTGTTCACCTCATTAATAAAATAAAGAAAAAAGACAAAAAAATTCCTAACAGGATAAAAATCTGTTGTTAACTAATGTAGATTTTTTATACCTTTACCCCGTTGGATCAGGCAGCTGCCGACGGGGTGAATAATTACAAATATAAGCTCTATGTTGTTTATAGTGGGTAATTATAAAATGCCGACTCATTATAGGGCTCAAACATTCAACACTCAACATACAATATTCAATTTTCATTATTTCTGCATATTCTACTTTGCAGTTTCAATACTTTTATAAATTATATACTGCAAATGGTTTAAATTTTTACTTTTATAGTCAAATAATTGTTACATTGTTCAATTACTCACTTTGTTCGTGAGATCGCTTCGCTAAGTTGTTAAATTGTTGTGTGTCAATAAACAAAATATCCTTTTTTATATAGAGTTAGCAATTTAACAATATAACAATTTAACCATTTAAAGTATATCAATTTCATCAACAACATTACTTATTTTTATCTGCCTAAGGCAGATAAATCTATTTTCTCCTGCCTTAGGCGGGTCATTTCCTGTTTTTTTACTTGTTTATTGATTATTGTATGTTGCTTATTGAGTGTTTTTCTATATA
>CAZOSY010000073.1:0-6391 GCA_964582565.1 uncultured Bacteroidales bacterium
TTAATATCGTCTCTTTTTCAATAGTACAAATATACTAAATTAAATCTCACTCCCCTAATATTTTCTTTGAACCAATACGCTTTGTTTCTATTACGAAATTTGAGTCATAAGCAATTTTTTCAAATCAGAACTCAAAAAATGCTTGGAATGAAATCTGTTTAGCAGATTTTCCGGACTTTTATATTTATACTTCTTATAATTATCTAATCCTGTATAATATTTTAGCAAATAAGGTAAGTTTTTTTTATCTTCTTTGGCTATTGTCATACACAAAGCTATATTTACTTCTTCAACAGTACCTATACATTCAAAAGGTTTCCTGTTCTCTTTGCCAATTAATTGATTAAAATAATGTAACAAATCTGCATCATCAAATAAATTTTTACCAAATATAAGTTCTAACTTTTGTTGTGAAATAAAAGGAGATAAAATAATAAATGTAAACATGCATTTAGGACACTTGCCACACCATATATCTGTTTTGCTTCCTTTATTACAACTTTTGAAACAGAAAAAATATTTTGGAAATTTTGAAAACAACTTTGCTATTTGCAGTTCGCTTAAAGGTCTTAAAAAACTATAATAATTAATATCTTTTGATATATATTTGTTCACATAAAATCTAAAGTCCTTTTCAAAAGTAAAAGATTTGGAATATTGATGATTAATGTTTGTCTGCCTGAGACGTATTGTTGATTCATTTGCACTTGACTCATTAGATAATGCAATATTTTTTTTATTAGTGATAATTGCAGATAATACAGTAACAAAAGCCAAAAGAGCAGAAAAAGGCGTATGTCCGTTTAAAAATCCTTTTTCATTTAATTCCAGCAACTTTGGGTCAATTGTTCTCCATATCTCTATTGTATTTTTTGCAGAATATCCGGCAATTTCAGATGTTTGTAAACTTGCTTCTCTTGGATTTAAAATCAAACATAAATTATTATTACTTTTTTTTGACAACAATTCAAGGGTAACAACAGAGTCCTTTCCTCCGCCTACCGGAATAATTGTTGAATCATCTGTCAGGCAACTGCCTGATGGCTTTAATTTGTCATCCGAATTAACTATTATTTCTGTAAAGTCATTAATATTTGTATTTATGGAATTCAAATAAAAGAACTCTCCTAACCCATTAAAATATAATTTTTTCCACCAATTAATTTGTTCTTTATTAAGATAATGGGGCTTGATTATTATTTTTGGAGGACACACACACTTCCAATAACTTATCAACTCAATCATTCCTATATGAAAAATTATATTTCTTAAAGAATAATCAGATAAACTGTCAAATAAATAAAAACTTTTTTTAGGTATTTCTATCTTTGGATAGAAATAAAATTTATCAGCAAGATTAAAAACAAAAGTAATAGCAAAAGAATTTATATTTCGTATTATTGAATATTTTTCATAAATAAAATAATCATACTTTTTTCTTAATAAATCGTATTTATTAGAATTATTAGTGATTTTCATTAAATAATAATATTTTTTTTGTTTGTTATAATTTATTTTGGTGTAAGTTTGTATTTAAAATATGAGTTCGCTCCGAAAAGTAGATATTTACTTATTTGTCATGCTTCACCCCGTTAGATATAAGATTATATAATAATAATCAATACTCTAACTTAAAATTATCTAACGGGGTAAATTTGTTTCAGCATCTTTTGATATTATTGAAATAGAGATTCCGAACTAACCCTGAAACGAGTTCAGGATGACGTTATTCGAAATGACACAATTTTGACTTTTCGGAGTGGACTCAAAGATTAAAGTATTTTATATTTGAATAATTTTTTTACCAAAAGTAATAATTTATTATTGATTTTTCAAAAATAAACAAATAAATGGAATCGAATAAAAAACCATACAAGGGCAAATTGTTGATATCAGAGCCCATTATAAATAATTTTTTCTTTAACAAATCTGTCATTTTACTTGTTAATCATAATGACAAAGGTTCTTTTGGTTTGATTATTAATAAGCCGGCCAATGTTAAATTAAATAAAATTATTAAAAATTTTCCCGAATTTGATGCCAAAGTTCATATAGGAGGTCCTGTTAGCACAAATAACTTGTTTATACTTCATACATTAGGCGATAAAATTGAAAACAGTTTTGAAGTTATAGACGGATTGTATTGGGGAGGTAATATAAATTCAATAAAAAATATGATTTCCAATAAACAAATAAATTCTGATGAAATTCGTTTTTATATTGGATACTCTGTCTGGATGGAAAAACAATTAGATGGTGAAATAAAGAAAAAAAATTGGATTATAACTGATTCAAGTTTAGAACAGATTTTTAATGATACTCCAACAGAATTATGGAATAATATATTAAAAGCTCTTGGAAAAGATTATGCTATATGGGCAAATGCTCCAGATAATCCTATATTAAATTAGAGTTTCCCTCCAAAATTAATTTCTAAAAAAAATAATTTTTTATTTGATTTAAAAAGACCAAAACAAGATTTGGCTTTAAGGCAATTGTAAATAAAAGCCCAAATATAGCTCCTAAAAAATGAGCATTATGTCCAATATTATCACTGGCTCTTTTAGACATATATGCAGAATAAACTAAATATATTATTCCAAATACCACAGAAGGAATACCAAAAGGTATTAAAAAAATATATATTTCTCCTGTTGGATATAAAAAAATACTTGAAAAAACAATGGAAGATACTGCTCCAGATGCTCCTACAGCACTATAATATATATCATTTCTATGCTTTTTATAATCATAAATTACAGAAAATATTATGCCTCCTGCATAAAGTAATATAAAGTAAAGATTAGCATTGTTTTTAAAAATAAATTTGAAATATTGTTCTACTGCATTACCAAAAGAATAAAAAACAAACATATTGACTATAAGATGTATCCAGTTGGAATGTAATAATCCATAAGTAAAAAAACGATACCACTCTTTGTTGGATTTTACAAAATACGGACTAAAACTAAATTTGGTAAATAAATGTTTGTTATTAAAAGCAATAACAGAGACAATAGAGGTTATTATGATTATAATTAAAGTCATTATTAAAAATTTATACAGTAAAAAAAATTTTAATCCTAAATAAGCAATGCCAACCAAATTTGTTAATTCTCCAATTGTAATATTATAAAAAAAATATAAAATTATAAATTTGTTTGGTATCTTAAAAAAAGATATAAAGTTTTTATAAATTTGCAACTTTTATTTTTATGTATTATCCGCTTTATACGGATTATTTTAGTGATTTAAAAATTATATATATATATATGAGTATTACAGATAATTATAAAAAACTTAGAAACGAAATTCCTGATTATGTAACTATTGTTTTAGCAGCCAAAAAAAGAACTCCGGAAGAGATTAAAGAGGTGATAAATGCCGGTGCCACAGATATAGGAGAAAATTATGTTCAGGAAGCAGAAGTTATGTACAATTCTCTATCTAAATTATCTTCAAAAGTTAAATGGCATATGATAGGAACTTTGCAAAAAAATAAAATAAACAAAGCACTCTCTGTATTTGATGACATACATACAATTGATTCTTTTAAAAAAGCTGTTGCAGTCAATAAAAGAGCAGCAATAATGCAAAAAATAATTCCTGTTCTGTTAGAAATAAATATTGGAAGTGAATTTACAAAATCGGGTCTAACACCAGAATATGAAATGATTAAAGATGTTGCTACAGAGATTTCAAAACTTATATATTTGAAGTTGGAAGGGCTGATGACAATTGGTCCTAGATTTGGTAACCCTGAAGATAACAGACCGTATTTTAAAAAGACAAAACAGATATTTGATAAAATAAAATTACTTAAAATACCAAATGTTAATATGAAATATTTGTCTATGGGTATGTCTAATTCTTATAAGATTGCAATAGAAGAAGGAGCTAATATGATAAGACCGGGAACAATAATTTTTGGAGAAAGATAAAAAAATTATAGAACTGAAATTAGAAACTGGAAACTTTATATAGTTTATTATTAGTGTCCGAATAAAAATAAAATCAAAATTTATAATAGTATATTCCGAGTGATAGCGAGGAATCTCATCGGTCAGGCGCCCGACTGATAATATTTAGAAACGATTTTACCTAAATTTTTAAATTTAGTAGGACAATAGTGATAGTTTATAAACATTGAACTTATAACAGCTTAATTATAAGCTAAATATAAAAATATAAACAATGAAAGTATTTGGACCTATCCCTTCAAGAAGATTAGGGAAAAGCTTGGGCATAAACCATATCCCACCTAAAATTTGTACTTATTCATGCATCTATTGTCAGCTTGGCAATACTTTAAAGATGCAAACTAACAGAGAGAAATTTTATCAACCCGAAGAAATAAAACAAGAAATAGAAGATAAAGTAAAAGAGTTAAAAGCAAGAAATGAAAGAATAGATTACCTGTCTTTTGTCCCTGACGGAGAGCCAACATTAGACAAAAATTTAGGAAAGATAATAGATTTGATAAGACCTTTAAATATAAAAATAGCTGTAATTACAAATTCTTCTTTAATATGTGATAAAGAAGTTAGAGATGATTTATATAAAGCGGACTGGGTATCTGTAAAAGTTGATGCTGTAACTGAAAATATATGGAAAAAAATAGACAGACCTTTTGGCAAATTAAATTTATCTGCAATAAAAAAAGGAATACTGGATTTTGCAAAAAAATATAAAGGGGAACTGGTTACAGAGACAATGCTCGTTGATGGCATTAATGATAATGATAAAGAATTAAATAAAATAGCAACTTTTATATCAGAAATAAAACCAAATAAAAGTTACATATCTACTCCTATAAGACCACCTGCATTAAAATCTGTAAAGCCGGCATCAGAACATAATATAAATATAGCATATAATATTTTTTGTAAAAAAGGATTAAACACAGAATGCACAGTTGGTTATGAAGGAAATACTTTTGCTTTTACAGGAAATGCAGAACAAGATTTATTAAGTATTACATCAGTTCATCCAATGAGAGAAGATGCTATAAAAGAATTTTTGAAAAAAGCGAAAACAGATTGGACTGTTATTGATAAATTGATAAAAAAAGGTGATATTATAGAAACTATATATGGAGATAATAAATTTTATGTGAGGAAATTAAAAAAGAATCTTAATATTTAAAATTTTGGGAACTTTTTATAATATATAAAGGATGATATGGTAACAGATAAAAATATATTGAAATCATACAAGAAAAAAGGATTCACTATTCCTTCGGCAAATCTTATAAGAACAAAAAAAGAAATTGAAGGTATAAGAGCAAGCTCTCAACTTACAAAAAAAATTTTAGATATAGTTGGAGAACGTATTAAAGCAGGAATAACAACAAATCAAATAAATGAATGGGTACATGAATATACTATACAAAATAATGCTATACCTGCACCTCTTAATTATGAGGGATTTCCGAAAAGTGTTTGTACTTCTGTAAACAATGTTATTTGTCATGGAATACCTGATAATACTGTATTAAAACAAGGTGACATAATAAACGTTGATGTAACATCTATCCTTAATGGATATTATGGAGATGCCAGCAGAATGTATGAGATAGGTGATGTATCACAAAAAGCAAAAAAACTGGTTCGTGTTGCAAAAGAATGTCTTTATTTAGGAATACAACAGGTAAAGCCCTTTGCCGACCTTAATGATATTGGAAGAGTGATAGAAAAACATGCCAGTAAAAACGGATTTTCTGTTGTCCGAAGCTATTGCGGACATGGTGTGGGATTGGAATTTCATACAGACCCACAAGTAGATCATTTTAAAAAAAGAAATAAAGGTGTTTTATTGCTTCCTGGCATGGTATTTACAATAGAACCTATGATTAACGAAGGAAAATATAAAGCCGTAGTATTATCAGATGGATGGACTGCTGTTACAAAAGACGGCTCTCTATCTGCCCAATGGGAACATACACTCGCTGTTACCGAAACAGATGTTGATATATTAACTAAATAAAGTTCGTTTATAAAGTCAGAATTTTTGTAAAAACCGACGGGTTTACCAGTCGGTTACTGGACGGATAGACACTAAATAAATTTTTACATAATTTTTATATGAAAGATAAAGAAAATTTATATATAGATAAAGCCATTAATAAATTTAATGATAATGATTTTAAAGGTGCTATTAAGGAACTTAATAAAGTTATTGAAATAAATCCACAAAATGATGTTGCATATTATAAAAGAGGGAAAACAAAAAGAAAATTAGAAGATTTTGCCGGAGCTATTAACGATTATAATAAGGTCTTGGAAATTAATCCTGACGATAAAGCTGCAAAAATATCTATACAAATTATACAAAGCATTCTTAATCGTAAAAACTTAGATATTTATGCTAATACAAATACAGATGAAATAGA
>CAZOSY010000073.1:6491-11079 GCA_964582565.1 uncultured Bacteroidales bacterium
CTTAAACTTTAAACTATGGCAGTATTTAATAATATTTTGCAAGTAATTGGTAACACACCTCTTGTCAGAATAAATAAACTTAATCCTAACAAAAATGTTAATATTTATGCAAAATTAGAGGGATTTAATCCAACAGGAAGTATAAAAGACAGGATTGCATTAAAAATGATTGAACAAGCAGAAGTAGAAGGTAAATTGACACAGGGCAAAACTATTATTGAGCCAACCTCAGGTAATACTGGCATTGCTTTAGCAATGATAGGCCTAAAAAAAGGATATAATGTAGAAATTGTGATGAGCCAAGCAGTATCTGATGAAAAGAAAAAAATGATTAAAGCATTTGGTGCAAACATCATTTTAACAAATGCAAAAGATGGCACAGATGGTGCAATAATAAAAGCAAAAGAATTAGTAAAAAAATATCCTGACAAATATTTTATGCCGGATCAATTTACAAATAAATATAATAAACTTATACACTATAAAACTACAGCAGAAGAAATTTGGAGAGATATAAAAGGAGATATAGATTATTTTGTATCTGCATTAGGCACATCAGGAACTATGATGGGCGTGGGCTTAGGGCTAAAAAAACATAATCCAAAAATAAAAATAATTAGTGCACATCCCGCCAAAGGACACTATATTGAAGGTCTGAAAAATATGGAAGAAGCAATTATCCCTGAAATATATAATCCTGAAATTATTAATCAGGCAATTATGATAAATAAAGAAGATGCTTTTGAAATGGCAAGACAAATTGTTAAAAATGAAGGTATCTTTGTGGGAATGAGCAGCGGTGCAGCAATGATAGCAGCAATTGAAATTGCTAAAAAAATCGAATCAGGGAATATTGTCGTTATTTTCCCAGATAGAGGTGAAAAATATTTAAGCACAAATTTGTTTGATATCTAATACCTTTTAATCCTTGATTTTTTATTTCCTATAATTTCAAGTAATTATTTTTTTCCTTTGCATAATCAATATATACTTGATATATCAGATAATTTGCAGGCAGAAGCATTAATTAACTTTATTAACAAAATGAACTAGCCCGAGGCAGAGCCCGATATTCTTTTAATTAAAATTAAATACAGGATAAACGTGACAAGATAAATCTTGCATAAAACAACTTTTATATTATTAGTCATTGAGCAATAGCTATTTTAGCAATTTTTTTATTTCATTTATTTCTTTGTCAAATGTCTTTTTAGCTTCTTTGATTTGGGATTCAAAAGCTAACTTTATACTACCTATTTTATCATCTGACATTTTTTTATTCTGAACAATTTCATCTTCTATATCTTTATTTTTATTAACCTGTTTGTTAAGAACATTCTTATTATCATCAATCTTATTATCAAGTAATTCTTTTGCATTGCCTATTTCATTTTTTAATATTATTTTAATTTCATTAATATTTTCATCTAAATGACTTCTTACCTCAGCAATTTTATTATCAAGTAAATCTTTTATACTGTTTATCTTATTGTCTAATGCCTCTTTGATTTTATTTATTTGTTTATCATATATTTCTTTGGTTTCATTAATTTGTTTATTTGTTTTTTCAGCACTTTTTGATATTTTTCTTTTTAATGATACAACTATTACAATACTCAACAAAATAATACCAAGTATGCCGAGAATACCTTCAGTAATTAAATAATGTTTATAATTAATATTTCTTTTCTCAATATCTTTTACTTTCTTATTTAATGATATTACTGATGAGCTTGTTGAAACCAAATAGTTGGCATTAGTTTTTATCTCTGTATTTGTTGATTGCAAAGCTTCAGAAAAATTATCAATTTTATCATTCTGACTCAACAAATCAGTATTTAATTTATTTAACTGATATTTTAAATCAGCATTTGATTTTTTTAATACAAAAATCTTTTTATTAAGATTATTAATTTGTCCTTGAATATTTTCATTAGTAACATTAGTTTGAGCAAATAAACCCAAATACAGAAAAGACAATGTTAGAATAAATAGGATTTTTTTCATTTGTTTATATTTTTAAGTTAAAGAATTTAGTTTATTAAAATGCAAATATAATATTTTTCTATTAATATTACATAAAACAATATTAATTTATTAATTTTTGTTATATGATATAATTACTGGTTAATGAGATACAGATAGTCCATAGTTACATCAGATTAATTTTGTAACTATTTAATAATAAAGGGAATATCATTTATGGAATAAATTTTAAAAAAAATATAAAATAAGCATTCGTCTTATGCAGATTATGAATATTCATCAAAAATATTACTCTTTTTCTTGTTCTTCGTATTCTTTAAGAAGTTTAACTTGTATATCAGATGGCACTTGAACATATTTATCAAACTTTAAAGAAAACGTTGCTCTGCCATTTGTTAAAGAGCTTAGTGTTGTTGAATATTTATTCATTTCAGATAAAGGAACTTTAGCTAAAATTATCTGATAATTACCTTCATTATTCATTCCCATAATAATAGACCTTCTAGATTGTAAGTCTGTCATCACATCGCCCATTTTTTCTTCAGGAACTATTACTTCAATATCATAAACAGGTTCAAGAATTTTTGATCCTGCTTTTTTAAATGCTTCTTTAAAAGCATTTCTTCCTGCCAATCTAAACGATATTTCATTTGAATCAACAGGATGCATTTTACCATCATAAACATTGACAATAATATCTCTTGCATAAGAGCCTGTTAAAGGTCCTTGTTCTATTTTTTCCATAATACCTTTTAAAATAGCAGGCATAAATCTTTGGTCAATAGAACCACCAACAATACAATTGTTAAAAATTAATTTTCCGCCCCAGTCAAGATTTATCTTTTCTCTACGTCTTATAGAAAATTCTTTTTGGTCAGGTTTACCTTCATAATAAGGTTCTATCATTAAAAAAACCTCTCCAAACTGGCCGGCTCCACCCGACTGTTTTTTGTGTCTATACATTGCTCTGGCAGATTTTGTAATTGTCTCTCTATATGGAATTTTAGGAGTAAAAACTTCTATGTCAATATTATAAATATTATTAAGATACCATTTAACAGTATTTATATGCAATTCTCCCTGACCTTGTAAAATTATTTGCCTTAGTTCTCTTGAATATTCAACAATTAATGTCGGGTCTGTTTTATGCATACTATTTAATGCAATATTTAATTTTTCATCATCACTTGTTTTTACCGGCTTAATTGCTGTGCGAAATACCGGTTCGGGATAAACAACAGGTTCTATAATATCAGAAGAATTTTTGACAGAATTTAAGGTATTATTAGTATTTGTATCTTTTAATTTTATTGTAGCAACAATATCTCCTGCAACAGCTTTTTCAACTTTATTACGATTTTTGCCTGACAATAAAAGCAGTTGCGAAATTTTTTCCTTTGTTCCTGTATTGCCATTTATCATGTCCATACCTTCTGTTATCTCTCCTGAATATACTTTAAGAAATGATACTTCTCCCAAATGTTGCTCAACAGATGTCTTAAAAACTAATGCTGATGCATTATCTTTTGGATTACATTTAAGTTCTTTGCCTTTGACAGTTTTTTTTGCAGGCATTTCTGACGAACAAGGCAAAAAATTGCTTATAAATTCCAATAATCTTGTAACTCCTGTATTGTTCTTTGCTGATACACAAAAAACAGGACAAAAACTTCTGTTGACCAGTCCTGATTTTAATCCTTGTTGCAATTCTTCTAAACTGAGTGTATCATTTTCAAAAAATTTCTCCATCAATTCCTCAGAACTTTCAGCGGCTGCTTCAATAAGCGTAGCTCGTAGTGCTTCTGCTTTAGATTTTTCAGAATCAGGAATGTCTGTTTCTTCATATTTTCCATGTTCAGAAGAAAACTTTAACATTTTCATCTTTATAATGTCAATTATTTCATTAAAACTCTCGCCACAATTAACAGGATATTGAACCAATGTTACCTTTCCTCCAAATTGTTGTTTTAACTGATTTATTGTTTCTTCAAAATTTGCTTTCTCATGATCCAATTGATTGATAACAAACACTACAGGATTATTATTCTTATTAGTATATCGCCATGAAATTTCTGTTCCAACTTCAATACCATTTTGAGCATTTACAACTATAAAAGATGTATCTGTTACATTTAAAGCATATATAACTTCACCTATAAAATCAACAAATCCCGGTGTGTCAATTATATTTATCTTCTTGTCCTCAAATTCTGTATAAAGAATTGAAGAACTAACTGAATTTTGACGATACAGCTCTATTTCCCTGTAATCAGAAACAGTATTTTTGTTTTCAATAGTTCCCATTCTGTTAATTATACCTCCGTCAAACAACATTGACTCTACAAGCGTTGTCTTTCCTGACTTTGCACCACCTATGAGTGCGATATTTTTAATCTCATCCGATTTATATACTTTCATATCCTATATTTATTACAAACAAATAATTATTTATCTTTTATTAAAAAAAAAGCAAATGTATAAAAAAACTTAAAATAATTTGCCTCACTCATGTAAATTATTTTACATTTTTATAATAGAGTTCACTATTGTCCGACTAAATTTATCAGGCAGTTGCCTGATAGGTAAAATCGTTTCTAAATAT
>CAZOSY010000074.1:0-11030 GCA_964582565.1 uncultured Bacteroidales bacterium
AAAAGTTTCCTCACTGCTTTCGGAATGACTGTTATTGGTTTTTTGGGGGGCAAAGTCAGACGTTTCGCCTAAGGCGAAACGTCTCTCTTTCCCCACAATATATTAACGAAAATTGTCATTCCGAATGGAGCTAAGCGGAATGAGGAATCTCAAGCTAAATAAAAATAGAGTAGCTGGTAAAATGCTATTTTATGTAGCAGCTCAAAATAATATTTACCCTTTTTTCAATATTTAATATTGCAATATTATAAATATGATTAATATTGCATTTTTAAAATAAAAAATTAATATTTATAATAAATAAAAAATTATTATGGGAAATATCAAAGTAGCTATAAATGGCTTTGGACGTATAGGAAGGATAACCTATAGATCTTTATTAAACAAAAAAAATATTGATGTAATTGCAGTAAATGACTTAACAGATTGCAAAACATTAGCACATTTATTAAAATATGATTCTGTTCATGGTAAATTTCCAGGTGAGGTTTATGCTGATGGAAATAATATTGTTGTAAATGGGAACCGAATAAGAGTATATTCTGAAAAAGACCCTGCAAACTTGCCATGGAAAGAATTAGGAATTTCTATTGTTATTGAATCTACCGGATTCTTTCGTACCAGAGAAAAATCTTATGCTCATATTAAAGCCGGAGCAAAAAAAGTTATTATCTCAGCACCTGCAAAAAGTGATGATGTTAAGACAGTTGTATTAGGTGTAAATGATTTTATAATAGAAAAAAATGATGATATTATTTCTAATGCTTCCTGCACAACAAATTGTTTGGCACCTGTGGCAAAAGTATTAAATGATAATTTTGGAATAAAAAGAGGGCTAATGAATACTATTCATTCATATACCACAGATCAGAATCTACATGATGCTCCACATAGTGATCTTAGAAGAGCACGGGCTGCTGCATGTTCTTTAATACCAACAACTACCGGTGCAGCAAAAGCTGTTGGACTGGTTATTCCTGAATTAAAAGGGAAATTAGATGGTTTATCTGTTAGAGTGCCTTCTGTTGATGGCTCTCTCGTAGATTTCACATGCGAATTATCTAAAAATGTTACAAAAGAAGAAATTAATGCAGCAATCAAAAAAGCATCAGAAAATACAATGAAAGGTATATTGGAATATTGTGAAGAACCTATTGTCAGTGTTGATGTTATTGGTAATACTCATTCCTCTGTTTTTGATTCCTTATTAACCCAAGTTAATGACGGGAATTTTATAAAAGTCATTTTATGGTATGATAATGAAGTAGGTTATTCTAGCCGAACAGCAGATTTGATTGAAAAAATAATTAATTTCTAAAAAAATTTAAATTAAAAGTTATAAAAAATAAACATTTTTAAGCTCTGAAAGGGCATTATATATCAACGCAGGGTGTAGCCCTGTGAATATAAATACAATACTAGGCTAAGCCCTGAAAGGGTGTAATCTCAATCCCATAAGTATCTTTCATCATACTCTATGTTATACTCCTTCAGGAACTCTAAATATTCTTCCTGAAAGGTCTTTTTCCTGTGATGAATGAGATTTAACTTTTTCCAATTTTGATTACGCTCTTTCAGAGCTTAAGTCATCTGTTATTGTTCATTCACAGGGCTATCGCCCTATGTTATTGATTTTGCCCTTTCAGGGCAATTTTAAATATGTAGTCCCTGCACGAAATAGTTGTCAGTAAACATGACGACCTTCATATCAGTCGGGCGCCTGACCGAAGTTTTGTTTAGTTTTTTGCCTAATTTGATAATACTTACAGCAAATTCTAAAAACCGCTCTGACAAATCTTGTTTCATTTATTAGTCCTTTTATTTTTTTGTCTTTTGTCTTGAAAAATAAATATCTTTTATCTTTCAGTTCCGCAATACTGGGGTTTGAACCACTTTTATTAAAGTCCCTTTTTTGTTTATTTGATAAAATATTTTATCTCAAGATTATTTCCATCAAAAACAGCATAAGAATAATTATTTATCCAGTCGCCAAGGTTTATATAACGGGAATTATCTCCTATATGCAAATTTATTGGCAAATGTCTGTGTCCAAAAATAAAATAATCGAAATGTTCTTTTAATAACTTGTTTTTACTATATAAAATAAGTTTCTCTTTGTCTTCACCAAGAAATATTTTATCATCTCTCCCATTCATAGTTCTGCTTTTTTCAGAAAAAAACATAGCTAAACTTAGTCCAAAATTAGGATGTAAACGAGCAAATAACCATTGACATAATTTATTTGAGAAAACTTTTTTAATAAATTTATAACCTTTATCTCCAGGTCCAAGTCCATCACCATGTCCGATAAAAAATTTCTTATCATTGATAACCCTTACAACAGGTTCTCTGTAAATTTTAATATTTAGCTCTTTTGTAAAATAATCAAATATCCACATATCATGATTACCGGTAAAATAATGAACTATAATTCCTGAATCTGTAATCTCTGCCAATTTGCCAAGTAATCTTACATATCCCTTTGGAACTACTGTTTTATATTCAAACCAGAAATCAAAAATATCACCAAGTAAATATATCTCTTTTGCATCATATTTTATCTTATCAAGCCATTTAACAAATATTTTTTCTCTCATCAAACTATTTTCATAGTCAGGAAATCCTAAATGACAATCAGAAACAAAATAAATTTTATTCCTTTGCATATTCATTTTCTCTTTCAGATATTAAATAATTAACAAAAATACAGTTTTATGATTAAAATCAAAGTTTACAAATATATTATTTATTGTCTGTCCATAAAATAAGTGTTTAGTTCAGAATGTTCGGGTTCGAGGCTTGCGCAGTCTTGAAAATCAGGAGTTTACTTTTGTAAATGACTGATTTGAAAGACAAGCGTAACGAAGAAATCGGACATTATGGACAAACACTATTTATTGATTATATATCTTATATGGATAAATTTTTGCCGATAAAAATTACATCTTAATATTATTGTAATAATTTTTTAATTTTGCTTTAATTAAAAAAATCCCGAAAGGGATTGAATATAAATAACCACAGGTGTAACCTGTGGTAAAAAAGTAATAAAGACCATCAATCCGCCTAAGGTGGATTGAACAAAAAACAATCATTATGGCAACATATACACAGATATTATATCAAATCGTTTATTCAACAAAAGATCGTAAACCAGTATTGAAAGAAGAAAAACAGGCTATGCTGTTTAAATATCTTTGGGGCATATTGAAGAACAAGAAATGTCATGTATATAGAATAAACGGAGTAGAAGACCATATTCATATAGTAACACATCTTCATCCAACAGTTGCATTATCCTCTCTAATAAAAGATATGAAGATTGCCAGTTCAAAATGGATAAAAGAAAAAAATTTATTTCCTGATTTTAGTGGGTGGCAAGATGGATACGGAGCTTTTACTTATTCGATAAAGGATAAAGATAGATTAATAGAATATGTAAAAAATCAGAAAGAACATCATAAGACAAAAAGCTTTAAAGAAGAGTATATTGAACTATTGAATGAACATGGGATAGAGTTTGATGAAAAATATTTATGGTAGATTTATTCAACCCGCCCAAGGAGGGTTGTTTGTCAGTTGTCTGTTAGTTTAACCATAGATTGCATCTATGGTTATTCAAATTAAACTCTTTCAGAGTTTTAAAAAAGATTTTATAATTAAAAAACTTAATGGAAAAAAATAAATTCAAAAGATATACAGTTACTTCTGCTTTGCCTTATGCAAATGGTCCTGTCCATATTGGACATTTGGCAGGTGCTTATTTACCTGCTGATATTTATGTGCGCTACTTACGTTCAAAAGAAAAAGATGTATTATTTGTATGTGGTTCTGATGAACACGGCGTCCCTATCACAATAAAGGCAAAACAACAAGGTATCACTCCCAAACAACTTGTTGATAAATTTCATAATATCATAAAAAAATCCTTTGAGGAATTTGGAATATCTTTTGACATATACTCACGGACATCTTCAAAAATCCATCATGAAACAGCTTCTGAAATCTTTATGAATTTATATAAAAAAAATATTTTTACAGAAAAGACCACAGAACAATTTTATGATAAAGAAAACAAACAATTTCTACCTGACAGATATATAACAGGCACTTGTCCGCATTGCGGATATGAAAAAGCTTATGGGGACCAGTGCGAAAAATGTGGCACTTCTCTAAATGCTACAGACCTGATAAACCCAAAATCAACAATTAGCGGTAATAAACCTGTATTAAAAAAAACCAAACACTGGTTTTTGCCTTTAAACAAATATGAAAAATGGATAGAAGAATGGATTATAAAAGGACATAAAAAGGACTGGAAAAATAATGTTTATGGTCAATGTAAATCATGGATAGACCAAGGATTACAACCAAGAGCCATTACGCGTGATTTGGACTGGGGCATTAAAGTTCCGCTTGAAAATGCTAAAGGAAAAGTTCTTTATGTATGGTTTGATGCTCCAATTGGTTATATATCAGCAACAAAAGAATGGGCTAAACAAAACTCCAAAAACTGGGAAATTTACTGGAAAGATAAAGGAACAAAATTAATTCACTTTATTGGTAAAGATAATATTGTATTCCACTGTATCATTTTCCCTTGTATATTAAAATCTGAAGGCACATATATTTTACCGCAAAATGTTCCTGCCAATGAATTTTTAAATCTGGAAGGCAACAAAATATCAACTTCACGCAACTGGGCTGTATGGTTAGATGAATATTTGAATGACTTTCCAAATAAACAGGATGCCCTGAGATATGTATTATGCGCAAATGCACCGGAAACAAAGGATAATGACTTTACTTGGAAAGATTTTCAGGCAAAAAATAATAATGAGTTAGTAGCAATTCTTGGGAATTTTGTAAATCGGACACTTGTTATGACATATAAATATTTTAACGGAATTACACCGGAAATCACAAAACTAACAGATTATGATAAATCTGTATTAGCAGAACTAAATATGTTTCCAGACAAAATAGGTAAAAGTATAGAGACCTATCATTTTCGTGAAGCTTTAAACGAACTAATGAACTTATCCCGTTTAGGTAATAAATATCTTACAGAAACAGAGCCATGGAAACAGATAAAAACAAATATTCAAAGAGTAAAAACAATTTTAAATATTTCTTTGCAAATTACAGCTAACTTATCAGTTTTATGTGAACCATTCCTGCCTTTTACTTCCCAAAAATTAATCTCAATACTAAATATTCCGACTTATAAATGGAAAGATGCAGGTAGGGATAATTTAATTAAGCCCGGAAACAAAATAAATAAGCCATTACTTTTATTTGAAAAAATTGAAGACGATATAATAGAAGAACAAGTTCAAAAACTAAAAAAATCTATTCATTAGCTTAATTCCTAATGGTTGATTATGTAATAAAATACATACACTTTTTAGTAAAAAAATATTTTATAATGTTTGTTTAGTCCCTTACAAATAATTCTTTCTTTCATCAAACTATTTTTTTGTCTTTTGTCTTTGGTTTAATTGTTTCCCACGATTTCCGTGAACTTGTGAGTTTTGTTTGTTTTGTCCACTTGTTCCTTTGTTTTCGTTTTGTTGATTTGTAGTGTTGTTTTTAGGTGTTACTTTTTTTGCCATAGTTGTTTTTTATAGGTTAAGGGGGCTTCTATTAATTCCTTTTTTTCAAGAAACAAAGATAATGAATAAGATGCGAGACACAAATATTTCTTAATAGCCGTAGCTATTAAGAAATATTTTGACGAAGTCAGGTTGTTTATTAGCTTTGTTCCCAAAGGGTTTTCAGAGTATTTCATATACTTCTTCAAATTTTTTTGCATTATCCCGATAGTGCATCTAAAATTTTCATCGTCTATAAAATACTCTGAAAATCTTGATGCGAAGGAATTAATAGAAGCCCCCTTAATATTGAGTTTTGGGGTCTGTCGTCTTATGCCACATAACGATTGGTATATATTTTGGAGCGGATTTACAAGCACTCCATTTTCAATTTATTGCTTCCGTTTTTTTAAGATAAAAAAAATTTGCAAACTACAGAAACCGCTCTTGAATATATACCGTGTTGTACACTGTGGGTCATTGTCTTAGTTGTTTTCTTTCAATTCGTTCTCGTGCTTCAATTAATGCTTCATGTAGCTTAGCTTCTAATATTTCTTTCGGAGGCAAATCTGTCCAATATTCCGCTACCATTATTCCATCTTTGTGCAATTCAAGAAGTTCAATCTGTTCTTTACTTGCAACTGCACAAAGAATTAATCCAATCGGTTGTCGCTCTCCATCTTGTTTTTCATATTTATCTAACCACTTCAAATACAACTCCATTTGTCCTTTATACTTTGCTTTGAATTTATCAATTTTCAGTTCTATAGCAACTAATCTCTTTAGCTTACGGTGATAAAACAATAAATCCAAATTATAATCATCTCCGTCAATTATCATTCTTTTCTGTCGCTCAACGAATGTAAAACCACTCCCCAATTCTAATATAAATAATTCAAGTTCTTTTAGAATTGCAGCTTCTAAATCATTTTCCAAATAACCGTCTTTGAGTTCCAAAAAGTCAAGTAAATATGGGTCTTTAAAAACCCCTTTGTCAATCACTTTACTATCAAAAAGTTGAATGTCCGATTTTTCAGTTCTTTCGTAAACTTTTTTTTCAATTTGCTTTCTCAGTTCACGAACTCCAAATGAACTCTCATATGTAATCTTAGCATAAAAGTTTCTTGCTTGTTGCTCTTTTATTGGTATAAGTGCTATAAAATGAGACCATGACAAATGTCGTGACAGTGTAACGACATTTTCAACAATAGGATATTTTTCTGCAAATTGTATCATTCTACGCAAATTTTTCTCTTCATAATTTTTTCCAAATTTTTTCACTAATTCTCGTGACACTGTAACGACAATCTGTTTTCCGTATTTAGCTCTCTTATTTTGTAAATTATGAGTCAAAATTCGTTTCCCAATATGCCAAAACAATACAGTCAATGAACTATTAACATAAGAAACTACTTGTGTTTTAGTATTTTCGATTAGAACAACTAAATCATTTAGTAAATTCTGATATTCAATTTTATCTAATGACATTTTTAAATTATTCGTTTTATTTTCAATTTTGCAAAGATAATTTTTTTTCAATTATTGCAATTTCTTTATCTGTCAACTCGTAAAGGTTATAAACAATCACGTTTATTTCATTCTCTGCTTTTTTGATGTTTTGGTGTATTTGCTCCAATTCTTTTTCAATTTGTATTTCTCTATCAAAATTATTTTCTGCTTTTGCCTTTTCTAATAATTTTGAATAATCTATCTGTTTTTGTTTATTCTCAATTATTTGGCTAACTAATTCGGATAATTGAATTTGAATTTGTTCCGTAGGTTTTACAATTGGTAAATTAAGTAAAGGTTCTTTATCTACCTGATATATATCACCTTGTATTTTCCCTTTATATTTTAACCAAAATGCAATTAAATTTGAATTGAGCAATGCCGTTAAATATTTTAAATCTAATTTCTCGGTTTTAATAGAAAAATATGTTTGAGAAATATAACAATCAAAGGTAGTAAATGTAAATGTAGGTCTTGAACACTTACGCACAGAAATAATTTTATCGCCTTGAAAAAACTTTTCTTCTCTTGCTCTATGCAATCCATAGGGTTTATTATCTGATGTAATAACTTCTTTAAATCTGTCTAAATGTCTTTTTAAATTTGGATACGGTGCAATGGTTTCTTCTTTTTTAAAACTCGAATTGGTGTAAATTATCCAAAGTCTGTTTTTTGAAAAACCGTAAAACCTACTTAATTCACTTGTTGTATAAAAAGGCTTTACAAGTTCTTTTTCTTTTGTTGTAAGATTTAAATTATCGTATTCTTGTTGACTTAAATTAAAAATTCCTTCACCAATTTTGTAATTATCACCCAAAATTTCTTGATTTTTTTTATTCAAAAAATCTTGAGGTGAAACAATACCTTGTGCAACTTCTTTTTTATCAAGTTCAAAATTCTGCTTTGTTTTAATTTTGTTGATAATAATACTTAATTCCGCATTTATAAAATTTATTGGTTTGTCAAGATATTTTTCTTTTTCAATTTTTGTTTTAAAGTATTCAAATTTTGTGTCGTTTTGTTTTTCGAGAAATAATTGGGCATTTTCGTGTTTTATTCTCTTGTCTAAAACTTTTGAATAATCAAATGAATAATTTTGGTTATTATCTGACCTTTTCATTATATAAATCATTGTTTGAATACCTGCTGTATCAAACACTTTAAAATCGCCAAAATTTATAAATTCAATAAGTTTTCCGTTATTAATAACAATATTTCTAAATTTTGAAGCACCATCATTTGTAATCCAATTGTTTGGGGCAATGTATCCAATTAAACCTTTGTCTTTTTTTGTAATTTCTAATGCCAAAGAACCGAAAAAATACCATAAATCCATTTTCCCCTGATAACAATAATGATTATGTAAACCATCAAATGCTTGTCGGTTAGTATATTCTTTTATGTAAGGTGGATTACCAATAACAACATCAAAACCGCCTGTGTATTCAGTTCTATATGCGTGTTCTTTAGAGCATAGAAATTCTTTTTTTATTTTTTCTATTTTTTTACTTTTTGGCAGTTCGTGTTTTATTCGGTTATTTCGTATATATTCTATGGTATTATTTAGATAGTTTTCATCTTTTATTTCGCTTTTTCCGAATTTTTGCGTCCAGAGTTTCGTTTGCGTTTCGCCACGCTCAGCAGCTACGTCTGCCAACAAGGGGGCAAGCCCCCTTGTTGCGTGAGTCGCATCGGTAGCAACTTCCGTCCTTCCAGCAGCGATATTCGCAGCACGGGAACTCATAGATTTTATCTTCCCTACTATTTTCGTTAGTTCATATTCATCACACACCAGTAACAGGTGCATATGGTCACCACATATATTATATTCTATTACATTCAGATTATCTTTTTTTACTATTTCGGCAATAGTTTCGCTTATTATTATTTCGTCTTTTTCGTCAAGCCATATTGCATCACCAATTTTTACATGATTATCGAACATTCGTTGCGAATATCTCGAATTATGTGTTGCTGTAGTTATATGCCATGCCTTTTTTTCTTTTTCTTTAAATACTTGTGGGAATTCTTTATTCCAGTTAAAAGCTTTTTCTCCTGCAATTTCAGGGTCATCAATTAATGAATTTCCGCATTTTATATTATTACTTAAAACTGATAATTTTCTTCCTTTTTGTGCTGTGCGCAACCATAGCGAAAGTTTAGCTATTTCAACACTTTCTTCGTTAATATCAACTCCATAAAGATTATTTTCGAGAATATTTTTTTCAGTGTCAAATAATCGTAAAGCTGTATTAGTAAGCTCAGCAATTATATCGTCAATATTTTGATGTTCAATAATTAAAAAATTTAAAGCTTGATTTAAAAATGCACCACTACCACAGGCTGGGTCAACAATTTTTAACGAAAGCAACCAATCTTTATAATCCTTTAGTTTCTGATATAGCTTTTTCCCTTTCGTAGAGAGGTTTCTGTCTTTTGTTCTATATGTTCCGTCAAATTCAATTTCTATAATATCTAAATCCTTGCGTTTTTCGGTACAAAGCGTACCAATAGTATTTTCTACTATGTATTGTGTTATGTATTTTGGTGTATAAAAAACGCCGTCCTTTTTCCGTTTGCTCTTAGTTTTATCTGTTGTAGTTCCTTCAATTTCGGCTGTAATTTCTTCAATTTCCGAAAGCGAATGTTCAAAAATATGTCCTAAAATATTTACATCAACTTCGGTATTAAAATCGTATTCCGATAAATTTAATAAATCCTTAATTAGTATTTCATCGTCTATTTTTAAATTGTCTAATAATTCATCAGTATAAAATAGTCCGCCGTTATACGCAGGAATATTGTTGGCTTCAGTTTTCCCTTTTCTGCCAATATTCATGTATCCGAAATATTGTTTAAAGATGTCATAAAGAGGCTTATACGCATCTTCATCTTTTAGAATTTCGTAACGTTTTACTATTCTTGGAATTGAGTTTGGCGGTAAAAGTCCGCTGTCTTCAGCAAATAAAATAAATAAAAAACGGTCTAATAATTTTTGCGATTTTTTGAATAATGTTAGTTTATTACTCTCAGGATGATTTTTTGTTAAATTCTCAAAAAGTTTTCTTTTAAAGTTTGAATAATCTTTGTAAAGTTTATCAGAAATTTCTTGTTCATGAAATTTTGTTTCTTCTTTTAATTTTAAAGGTAAATCCGAAAAAATACTGTTCTTATTTAAAATTAAGTAAAGAAGTTCAAAATCTTCTTTTTGCAGATGAAATAAATCAAATTCTTCAAATTCATTTGCATAATCAATGTAAAACCTTAGTTTCTGAAAGTTCGATGTTATTACATATTTACAATCGGGTTGATTAATTTTATAATTAAAAGCCTGTTCTGTTATGCTTTTTAAGTCTTTTGTCTTGGTCGATTTTAGTTCAATTACAGCAATTGCTTTTTCATTTTTTAGAATTGCTCCATCTGCTTTTTTCCCATCAGCCTGATTTTTAAATTCTCTTACAAGATTAAAATTATCATCAGGCTTTAAAATGTAACCAAAAACATCAACAAATATATCTCTTAAAAATCCGTCTTGGTATTCTTCTTCTTTTAATAGTTTTATTTTTTCAATCTTGGCAGGATTATAATTTTCCTTGAATTTTTGATATGACTTTTCAACTTGCTCTTTATCAAGATTCTGTAAATGTAACTTTATTACTGATTTTTGAAATATTGCCATTTTAATTACAAAAATTTTAAATTGAAAAATAAAAGTACAAATTATTTCTGAGTGTGGTGACAAAAAATAGCTCTTTTGGTTTTTTTGGGTCAGATTTGCGTGTCGGCAAAAAACCAAATGTGCTATTTGTGGGCTGGATTTTCATTTTGTTTTTCTTTCAGTTTATTTGATGCTTCGCCTTTTTTTGCATTGGGCATAACGGCTTGCGTGTATGTGCAGTAGCGGATTAGATGCACTTGCCTTTCAGT
>CAZOSY010000075.1:0-10989 GCA_964582565.1 uncultured Bacteroidales bacterium
TATATTAAAATTTTTAATATGCATAATTTAAAAATTACAATTATTCAGTCAGATTTGATTTGGGAAGATGTCCAAGCCAATTTACATGCTTTTGAAAAAAAAATATCTGATATTAATAATACAGATATAATTGTATTGCCTGAAATGTTTAACTCAGGATTTTCTCCTAATTTTAACAACTATGCTGAAAATAGTAATGGAAAGACCATACAATGGCTCAAAAATATAGCTAAAGAAAAAAAATGTGTTGTAACCGGTAGCTTGTTGATAAAAGAAAATAATAGTTATTATAACCGATTAATATGGATGAATACTGATGGTAATTATCAAAAATATGACAAAAGGCATTTGTTTCGTCCGGCAAAAGAACATATTTATTCATCAAAAGGAAATAAAAAATTGATTGTTGAAACAAAAGGATGGAAGATAAGACCATTAGTATGTTATGATTTAAGATTCCCTGTATGGAGCAAAAATACATTTACAGATATTTATGAATATGATTGTTTGATTTATATAGCAAATTGGCCTAAACATAAAAACTATCACTGGAAATCACTCTTGATTGCACGGGCTATTGAAAATCAGTCATATATTATTGGTGTTAACAGAATAGGAATAGACGGAAATAAAGTGCCTTTCTCCGGCTACTCTATGGTTATCAACCCAAAAGGAAAAATTATATCCAAAACAAAATCTGATACTGAATCAATAGAAACAATAGAACTATCTAAATATAAGATGGAAAACTATCGTAAACAATTTACTGTTGCCCTTGACTGGGATAAATTTAAAATTATATAATAATTATCTGGTATTTACAGTTATATAAACAAATAAAATGGTTATATGGTTAATGAAACAATGACTATTAATGACAATCAATGAAAAACAATTCAGATTTAACTTATTGTAACAGCTTAACATCTTATTCAAGATTTAAGACACGTATTGTAAATATTGGCAATGTTCCTCTTGGCGGAAATAATCCTATCCGCATTCAATCAATGACAAATATTGATACAATGAATACTATTGGCAATGTTGAGCAAGCTATAAGAATGGTTAATGCAGGATGTGAATATGTACGTATTACAAGTTCAGATATTAAAGATGCTAAAAATCTTAAAAACATTAAAAACGAATTAAAAAAACGAGGATATAATGTCCCTTTAATAGCTGATGTGCATTTTAATCCAAAAGCTGCTGAAATAGCTGCAGGTATTGTTGAAAAAGTAAGAATAAATCCTGGAAATTATACAGATAGAAAATCAAAATCAGAATATACTGACAAAGAATATAATTATGAGATAGAAAAAATAAAAAATAGTATAACTCCTTTAATTAAAATATGTAAACAACATAATACAGCCATTCGTATAGGAAGTAATCATGGCTCTTTATCACAAAGAATAATGAACCGCTACGGTAATACACCTCTTGGTATGGTTGAAGCTGCTATGGAATTTGTTCATATATGCGAGGAACTAAACTTTTATGATATTGTCCTATCTATGAAAGCAAGCAATACAAAAACTATGATACAAGCCTGCCGATTGTTACAAAACAAAATGATTAAACAGGGAATAATATATCCACAACATCTTGGCATTACAGAAGCAGGACAAGGAGACGATGCAAGAATAAAATCTGCCATAGGAATAGGTGCTTTATTAGAAGATGGCATTGGCAATACCATACGCGTGTCTCTTACAGAAGAGCCTGAACTTGAAATACCTGTTGCCAAAACATTGATTAACAGATATTCAAAAAAAATAAGTAAACATGTTAAAAAAAATACTGACAAAATAATTATAAGTCCCTTTTTGTATAAAAAAAGAAAAACATTTAACATCAAAAATATAGGAAATAAAAATGTTCCTGTTGTCATTGCCGACATATCTGATAAAAACAAAACATTTTTTGACTCAGAAAAAGAACTAAAAAAGATATTTAAAGAATTAGGATATAACAAAAAGAAAAATAAATGGCTAAAAGACAATATATCATGCGATTATATATATATTGGAAAACAAAAAATAAAATTTACTCATCCTGATTCTTTATACTTAATTCAGGATAATGACGTTTTTGATAACTCTAAAAAAAATGTATTCCCTTTATTTCAAGGAGAAGAATATTTTAAATGCGATAAAAAATCTGCTCAAATAAATTTTGTCAATATTACTATCAACAATCTTAATGATAAATTTATAAATAAAATAAAAACAGACCCAACAGTTGTGCTTATCTTTGAAATACAAACCAAAGATACAGTAAGAGAACAACGTAAAATGTTTTCTAAATTAATAAATAATAATTCTGAAACACCTGTTATTATAAAAATAAAATATAATTACTTAAACAAAAAACAATTTCAACTATATAGCTCAATAGATTTTGCAACATTGCTTATTGATGGATTAGGAGATGGAATATGGATTAAAACCGGCAAAAAAAACAGTTTGAAATTTACAAATAATACTTGTTTTAAAATTTTACAGGCAACAGGAAACAGATTTTCGCAAACTGAATATATCTCTTGTCCTTCATGCGGAAGAACACAATTTGATATAGAAAAGACACTGGCAAAAATTCGTAAGCACACTCATCACTTAAAAGGACTGAAAATAGGAATAATGGGATGTATAGTAAATGGTCCGGGCGAAATGAATGACACTGATTATGGATATGTTGGCTCAGGCAAAAACAAAATCACTCTGTATAAAAAAGACAAAATCATTAAAAAAAATATTGACGAAAAATATGCTGTAGAGCAACTAATTAACATAATAAAAAAAAATAATGACTGGATTGACGAAAAACCTTTGTGTCCTTTGTGAAAAAAATCTTTCTATTTTGTTTTTTTATCAAACACTAATGTTATACGAAACCGCTATCAGGCAGTTGCCTGATGAATATCATTTTTGATAGTTTGGTTGAGTTAATGCCGAACGACTGAAACTTGCAAAAATTTATTTTCGCTTAGTTGAAAGCTGTTCGGTATTAAATTTTAATAAAACTAAATATTTTTTTAAATAAATATCAAAAAATCAATTAATTTTTATTAACTTTGTAAATTCTTATTATTACAATATATTAATTCTAAATAAAAAAACATGGAAAAGACCAAAATTTTATTTGTAGAACAAGAGATTATACCATATACAACAGAAGAAAGCATAATGGGAACCATAGGACGTTATCTTCCACAAGGTATTCAGGAAAAAAATAATGAAATAAGAACATTTATGCCACGTTTCGGATGCATTAACGAAAGGAGAAATCAACTTCACGAAGTAATACGTTTGTCTGGAATGAACATAATAATCAATGATATGGACCATCCTCTTTTAATTAAGGTTGCTTCTATTCAGCCGGCAAGAATGCAGGTCTATTTTATTGATAATGAGGACTATTTTCAAAGAAAATTTGTTTTTAATGATAAAAAAAATATTTTTTTTAAAGATAATGACGAAAGAATAATATTTTATAGCAGAGGAGTTCTTGAAACTGTAAAAAAATTAGGATGGGCACCGGATATTATCCATTGCCACGGATGGATTTCCAGCTTAGTCCCTCTATATGTTAAAACAGCTTTTAAAGTAAATCCTTTATTCACTGATGCAAAAGTTATATTCTCTATATATGATGACGACTTTTGTGGTAACTTTAATAAAAACTTTGCAGACAAAATAAAACTTGAAGGAATAAAAGATAAAGACCTTAAATATTATAAAAATTCTGATTATATAAATATGATTAAATCAGCTATTGACTTCTCTGATGCTTTAATAATTGGCAGCGAAAAAATTAATCCTGAAATTAAAAAATATCTATCCAAAATCAATAAACCTATACTTGATTTTCAGCCAATAGACACAAACGATTATATAGATACTTATCATGACTTCTATGACAAAGTTTTAGAAAAAGAACTTGTTGTATAAACTTCTATTGTTGATATTATTAAAATTTATAATATTAATAAAAAACATAAAATCTTGAAAATATCAAATATTAACAGCAAATTATTATTTATTGTAATAATATCAATATCCTTTTTGTTTTCGTGTGAAGAACCTGATATAATAGGATTGGAAGTTCAACCTTCAAACGATAAATTAAATGTTCAGTTTACTGACACAAATACGTTAACCACTTATTCTGTGCGTGAGGACTCTATACGAACAGATGAAACACAATACAACCTGTTGGGAACATTTATAGACCCTGTGTTTGGGCAAACCTATGCCAGCATATACACTCAATTCCGACTCTCTTCTGATAATGTTGACTTTGGAGCAAATCCTGTATTAGATTCTTTAATACTAACACTAGATTATGAAGATTTTTATGGAAGCATCCTGAAATATGACGGTTTGCAAAAAATAAAAATTTATGAGCTCGCACAGGATATATATAAAGACAGCTCATACTATTCAAATAAAAATAAATCATATAGCACAACAGAACTGGCAAACTTAACTTTTCTTCCTGACTTTGAAGACAGTATTACTATTGACAGTGAAAGATATGCTCCTCATCTGCGTATAAAACTTGATAACTCTTTAGGACAAATTTTTTTGGATGCATCAGGAACAGATGTCCTATCTGACAATGACCAGACACATTTCCTTGACTTTTTTAAGGGCTTATATATAACAACAGAACAAGTTGGTGTCAGTAAAGGTGCTATTCTGTATTTTGACCTGTTATCAACACTTTCAAAAATGACACTGTATTATAAAAACGATGAAAATGACTCTTTAAAATACGACTTTTTGATAAATGAACATTGTGCCAGATTTAACAATTTTAATCATTATGATTACTATGATGCAGACCCTGTTTTAAAACAACAAATAATAGATACAAATATAACATTAGGAGACAGCATCCTGTATCTGCAAGCTATGGGAGGTATTAAGACCAAAATTATGTTTCCTAATATGCAAATTTGGGATAATTACGGAATAATTGCAGTAAATAAAGCCGAACTCATAATTAAAGTAAATGAAACAACAGATGCCAGCTTATATGAACCACCGACTAAATTATCACTCGTTAGAATAAACGAACAGGGAGAAAACACTTTTTTGTTAGACCAGTTTGAAGGAGAAGAATATTTTGGAGGTTCTTACAACTCTGCCAGAAAAGAATACAGATTTGTTATTTCCAGATATATCCAGGACCTTATCAATAAAACAAAAACTGACTATGGATTATATCTGATGATATCAGGAAGTTCTGTTAAAGCTAACAGAGCAGTATTAAATGGCTCCAAATATTCATCAAATAATATACGACTGCTCTTAACTTACACAAAACTTGACTGAAAATCAACTATGCTGAAACAATCAGATATTCGTCATTCGTCAGTAGAGACGAGGCATGCCTCGTCTCTACTAATAATATAATACAAAAATATAAACCTCGTTGGATCAGGCATCTACCTGATAGGGTAAATTTGCGGGATTTAACGAGGGATAAACAAATTAAATATATAAACTTATGAAAAAAATATTATCTATACTTGTCATTGCAGAAATGTTATTATTTACTGCCTGTAATAAAAACACTAAAAACACAAAAGATGCTATGCAAAACAAAATTGATGAAAAATTGTTTGACAAAGGTGTATTAACTCCTGAACTATTATGGAAGTTAGGAAGATTAAGCGATATTAAACTCTCGCCTGACAAAAAAACAATATTATATGGAATAACTTATTATGACTTGGAAAAAAATAAAGGGAACAGAGACCTTTATACAATACCTGTCAAAAAAGGAACTCCTGATAAAATTACTGACTCCGAAGATAATGAAGCTAATGGTATATGGCGCCCCGATGGTAAAAAAATCGGATTTTTATCCTCAAAAAACGGCTCTTCTCAAATATGGGAAATGAACCCCGACGGAACTGATAAAAAACAAATATCTGACATCAAAGGAGATATAAGCAGCTTTATATACTCTCCCAATGCAAATTATATCCTGTTTATAAAAAATGTGAAACTTGATAAAACTGTTGCTGATGTATATCCTGATTTACCTTTGGCTAACGCACGAATTATTGATGACCTGATGTATCGCCACTGGAACGCATGGGCTAATTATTCATACACCCACATTTTTATAGCTTCTTATAAAAACGGTCTCATTGAAACGCCTGTAGATATTATGGAAAATGAACATTTTAATATTGAAGATATTAATGAAATAAATTGGAGCCCTGACGAAAAGTCCATTGTCTATGCCTGCAAAAAACTTAAAGGCAAAGAATTTACTCTAAGCACTAACTCTGATATTTATATTTATAACATAGAAACAAAAAATACGAAAAATATCAGTAAAAATATGCTCGGGTATGATAAAAGTCCTGTATTTTCTACAAATGGTAAAAAAATAGTATGGCGAAGTATGAAAACACCCGGCTTTGAAGCTGATAAAGACAGAATTATATTATATGACTGTGCTTCAAAAGAAATTAAAGACCTGTCAGAAAATTTTGACCAAAGCTCATCCAAATTCCAATGGAGCAAAAATAATGCTTATATATACTTTATAAGTGGCATTAATGCTACATATCAATTATATTCTGTAAATATAAAAACAAACAAAATTACACAGATAACAAAAGGAATACATAATTATACTTCATTTCAACTTGCTGATAATTATATCATTGGAACTAAAATGTCTATGTCTTTACCTAGTGAAATTTTTAAAATTGATAAAAATACAGGTAACGAACAACAATTATCATTTACCAACAAATATATATTAGATAAAATAACTTTGGCAAATGTTGAGGAAAGATGGGTTAAAACTACTGATAACAAGAAAATGCTAACATGGGTTATTTATCCACCTAATTTTGACAAAACAAAAAAATATCCTGCTCTACTCTATTGTCAGGGCGGACCTCAAAGTGCTGTAAGTCAGTTCTTTTCTTACAGATGGAACTTTCAAATTATGGCAGCCAACAATTATATTATTGTTGCTCCAAACAGAAGGGGCTTACCAACTTTTGGACAGGAATGGAACGACCAGATAAGTCAGGATTATGGCGGACAAAATATGAAGGATTATATAAGTGCTATTGACTCTCTTGCCAAAGAACCATTTATTGACCAAAACAAACTTGGTTCTATAGGCGCAAGTTATGGCGGTTTCTCTGTATTCTGGCTTGCCGGACATAACAATAACAAACGTTTTAAAGCATTTATCTCTCACTGCGGCAACTTTAACTTTGAAAGCTGGTATGGCTCTACTGATGAGATGTGGTTCCCCAATCACGACCTTGGCGGATCTTATTTTCAAAAAAACAGACCTAAAAGTTATGACTTCTCACCTCATAACTTTATAGCAAACTGGAACACTCCTATTCTTATAATCACGAGTGCTAATGACTTTAGAATTCCTGAGACAGAAGGTATGCAAGCATTTAACTGTGCTCAACTGCGAGACATACCAAGCCGACTGGTTTATTTCCCTGACGAAAGCCATTTTATTCTCAAACCCCAAAATGCTGTTCTGTGGCAAAGAATATTCTTTGAATGGCTTGACAAATGGCTTAAATAAGTAAGTTATGATTATACAATAGAGATATGGGCAATTGCAATGCAGTAAGAAAATGAACAAAACAAGAATAAAAAAAATAGAATAAAAGTGAAATATTTTTTCAATATATTATTTATAGTTATAACAACGTTAACTCTTGCTCAAAACAATTCCAAGAATATCTCACAAGAAGCAAGCAAAGATTCTTTGAAAAATTCAGAATTTCAATTAAGATATAGCGGAATCATAGAAGCTGCATATGATTTTGGAGCATTAAGCTTTGGGGCCATAGGATTTGGAATGGATAGAGAAAAATTAGACATTATTAATGGTTGTCGAATAACACCATTGATTTCGTTGGGTGTTGGAACGGGTTTGCATTACTTTTTTGATTTTGACGAAAAAAAAATTTTTGTCCCCGTTTTTTTAGATATTAGAGCAAATTTTACAAAACAGAAACTATCTCCTTATTGTTCATTAAGTGGAGGATATTCTTTCAATTCGAAAAAAAATTTTGAGAAAGTTGGGTTCCTTATTAATTCAACACTAGGACTCAGATATAAAATTCTTGATAAATTAGCATTAAATGTTGGATTTGGTTTTGAAATGCAGAAGATAGAAAATTTTCTATGGGGAGAAGCATATTTAAATGCAATAAATTTTAATATTGGTATATCATATTAAGGCTTAATAGACAAAAAGTAGGCTGAAATCTTCTATATTTGGTATTATTTATAGCTTTGCAGTAAATCAAAGCTTATGAATAAAAAAAATGCATTTATTGTGGTAGTTCAATTTTTCTGCATATATAATAGAACAAACGATAAGACACTATTTATCTATGTATTGTTTTCCAATGTCCTCTCCATGTTGTTTGATTATTTTTTTGTCTTTTACTTTACCAGTCCGAATTGCAAATGAATTAATAATTTTCCCGCCTTTTGATTCTACTGCATCAGTTAATACTTTAATCGCACTTTTATTGCTATTACTACCCATTGTAACAAATACAATAACTTTTTTATCATTAAATTTTGCTTTTGAGACAAATGCGTTAATTGCCGGAGCTGGCTTTGATGCCCAAACCGGTGTTCCTAAGAATACTATATCATAATTGTCTAAGTTAAAATCCATAGATTTTATTTCACTAGACTTTTCTTTTATTGCACAATATCCTCCATTGATAAAACCAAAGAATCCTTTTCTTTCTTTTACTTCTTCAATTTTTCTTATATCTGCATTTAATGTTTTTGCAATTGCTTTTGCAACTATTTCTGTTTTTCCAGTCCAAGAATAATATATTATTAATGCTTTCATTTTTATCTGTTTATATTTTTGTAATTAGTTTATCCCGTGAAATAATTTTGCTCTTAGTGAAATATCCGCCAATGCGGATTTCACGGGATAAATACACAAAATTAAAATCTATGATTTTATTTCACAGGGCAAATATATAGTTATTTACATTCTTAAAGAAATCAAAAACTCCATTTAATTCTGATAAAAAACAAAGACAATGTTTCGTTAGTTCCTTTTTTTATTTCACCTTTAAAATTTTGTGATGTTAAAGATAAGTCAAGATTGGTCTTTAAAGAATATTCTATTGATGGTCCAATAAAAAATCCATGTATTAATGGATAATACATTCCTGATATTGTTGTTTTTAATAAAGGTGTTACAGGATAAGATATTTGTCCAAACAGGGAATATTTTGTAAAAGAGAGATTTTTTACTGATAAAGGTATATAATAAAATTCATCAAAGCTGTTGATATTAATGTTATCAGCATTTTCATTATATAAAGTTTCAAACTGAACAAACAGAGAATTTTTAAAAGTATAATCAGCAGATACAGAAGCAATTAAGACACCTGATGTATCATTAAAATTTTTTTTGGGATGCAGATAGCTTATTTCTCCTCTAAATCCTGCATCTTTTATGTGTCCTGACCATCCTGTTGCTGCAACAATATCGCTATCATCTAATATTCCTCCAATAAACTGAAAGTCATAGCTCCATTTATTAAATTTATATAATGCTGCGCCTGTGATGTTATTATTTTTGTTTCCCTTTACAGCAAATTCTACAGAAGATGTAGTGCTTGTATAATATTGAATTCTTACAGCATCGCTTCCTGGTTTTTCTTCATAGTCAATGTCAAAAAATGAATAAGTATTAAAAATATCATTTGGGTTCCAGACAAAGTTTTGTGCCCAGTTAATTCGTTGTCGTCCGGCTCTGATTTGCAGTTTTGCTTTTGTAAAGTCCAGCCATACCCTGTCAATAGCAGAATTTAACAAAAATGATTTTTCATTAATAAGATTATCAGATAAATCTATAAATCCATTTTCAACATTAATTAATCTGTCATAATCAGGAATATTTTTTACAAATTCGCCATAGACAAAACGGTTACGAATTTTTACAGCAGAAGTCAAATTGTTAGATATATACCATTTGAAGTTGATACGATTTTGTATTGTGCCATTGACAAGCCAGTCGTCATTTATTTTTCCAAACATTACAGTTCCAATATTTTTTACATATCCGGATATAGCATAATTTTTTTCTTTTTTTTTATCCTGAGCAAAAAGAGAATATGAGTTAATTACAACAAAAAAAACAGATATTATTATATGGTATTTCACTATAAATTGTATATTCTCTAAAAGTTTAGTTCACAGATTTATCTGATAATATCCTGCCATCTTCCAAAGTAATAACTCTTCTGGCTTTATTAATAACTCTCTGGTCGTGAGTAGCAAAGATAAAAGTAATATTTTCTTTTTTGTTTAACTGTTTCATAATATCAAGGAGATTTTCAGTTGATTTTGAGTCAAGGTTAGCAGTAGGTTCATCAGCGAGAATAAATTTAGGTTTAGAAGCAAGAGCACGGGCAACTGCCACTCTTTGTTGTTGTCCTCCTGAAAGTTTACTGGGACGGCTGTTAATTCTATCTATCAAACCTACGGCTGTTAAGAGTTCTTTTGTCCTCTTGTTTCTTTCTTTTTTTGTTTTTCCCTGAAGTTGCATAATAAACTCTATATTTTCTTTTGCTGTTAATACAGGAATTAAATTATATGATTGAAATACAAAACCTATATTTCGCATTCTGAAATCAATTAATTTTCTTGACTTCAATTTGTTAATGTTAATGTTGTCAATAATAATTTCTCCTGAACTTGGGTCGTCCAATCCTCCAATAATATTCAGCAAAGTTGTTTTGCCTGAGCCAGATGGTCCAACAATAGCTGTAAATTCACCTTGTTCAAAAGATAAATTAACTCCATTAACAGCATTTACCTCAACTTCTGTTTCTTTATAAACTTTAGTAATGCTTTTAACTTCAATAATGTTCATAATAATATTTTTTTAAAGTTATGATATTTTAATTATGTCATTCTGTTGTCATTTAACTTCGCT
>CAZOSY010000076.1:0-10989 GCA_964582565.1 uncultured Bacteroidales bacterium
TTCATAATTAAATTGATATAATACTACTGCCTTTATTTTATTATTTGTTTGTAGCCTTGTGCTACGTTATGTTTTATTAAATTCACTATTCTTTCATTTCTACTTTTCGAAATTGTTCCATCAATAGTATAATCAGCTTGAAAATAATATTGTTCTCTTTCTTTCAGTTGTTTTTTAATAAAATTTTTCAATTCCTTTTTTGTCATTTTTTTCAATAAAGGACGTTTATTTTGGGAATTTATTAGTCGGTTAAATAGACCATCTGTACTCATTTTTATATAAATAGAGACACCATTATTTTTTATAATTTCCATATTATCATAAAAGCAAGGTGTTCCACCTCCTGTAGAAATAACAACATTGTCATAGCTTAATGTATCTATTAATAACTGATGTTCTATTTTTCTAAACTCATTCTGATCTTTCTCAGCAAAAAACTTTTCAATACTTATGTGATATTTTTTTTCAAACAAACTGTCTAAATCAATATAATTAAAATTTATTTTTTTTGACAAATATTTTCCAAAATTTGTTTTGCCACAGCCCATATATCCAATTAAAAATATTCGCATAGATTGACAGTATAAAATATAAAACAATATTAAACAAAAAGAATTAGAAAAATAAAATTAATTTTGTGTTTTATTTTGGTAATAAAAAAATAGAAATTGAATATTATATTTAACATTAAAGGCAAGATACTAAAGTCGGAATTTATAAAAAATATTTTTGTATTAATTACAGGAACATCAATTGCTCAAGTTATTTCCATTTTAATTTCCCCAATATTATCTCGGTTATATACTCCTGAAGATTTTGGTGTTTTAGCTTTATTTATGTCAATTGTTTCTGCTATTGCTGTTATAGCTTCTGTAAGGTATGAAATTTCAATTGTGCTACCAAAAAAAGATTCTGATGCTATTAATTTACTTGCTCTTTCATTCTTTTTTATACTAATAATTAGTTTTTTATCACTACTGGGAGTTCTTATTTTTAACTTTTTTTTGTTTGATACTCTAAATATAAACAATAGATTAAAAAATTGGTTATACTTCCTTCCACTAATGGTTTTATTACTTGGCATCTATCAATCACTTAGCAACTGGGCGAATAGAAAGAAAAAATATAAAAGCATTGTATTTTATCGTGTATCAAATTCAGCCACAGTTTCTAGTATAAATCTTATTTTAGGAATATTTAAATTTGGTGCTATTGGCTTATTAATAGGAACAGTTTTTGGACACTTAACTGCTATAACCATTTTTTTTAAAAAAATATTTAACAGTATAAATTCTCATAAAAAAGAAATAAATAAATCTAAAATGATAGAGATGGCAAAGGTTTATAAAGAGTTTCCTTTAGTTAATTCCTTTCAGGCAATATCAGATATGTTTCAGATAAATGGTATAATTTATTTTATAAGTTATTTTTTTTGTTCAGTAGTAGTAGGCACTTATTTTTATGCTATGAAGATTTTACAAGTACCTATGAACCTTATTGGTGCTGCAATATCACAAGTTTTTTATCAACGATCATCAGAAATATATAATGATAATAAGAGCATGAAAAATATAGTAAAATCTACAATTATAAAAAGTGCATTGATAGGTTTACCTATTTTATTAATTTTGCTTTTTACAGGGCCACAATTATTTGCTTTTGTATTTGGCAATGAATGGCGTGAAGCAGGAGTATATGCAAGTATTTTATCTCCATGGATATTTTTTGACTTTATTAGAGCCCCTATTTCACAAATACCTTTAATAATTAATAAACAAAAAAAATTATTTATTCTATCACTAATTGGGAATGCTATACTTATTATCTCTATGATTTATGGAGGACTAATTACAGAAGATGTAATAAAAGGATTTTATATGTTATCTTCATTAGAATCATTATTTATAATAACAATAATAATATGGATTTATAAAATATCAGATTGTAAAAAACAATAAAAAATTATATTTATTTATGCTCTCACGATTCAACATAAGATTTTTATATAACAGCATTTTTGTATTTTTCATTTTCGGATGTATTTTTCCAACTATTAGAGTGCTTTTAATAGGAAATGAGACTTCTAAAACTATATTAGAATATTTTGTTTCATCCTTATTAGATATATATATACTTTTTTTAGCAATTTACTCATTTTATCCTGTCCTTAAACGTGGGAAACTTCCAGTTCTTAATTTCTTTGATTGGATTGTTATAATTTTTGCTATATCAAATATAGTATTAGGCATTATTTTGGCTCATAATATTAAGTTAAGTATTTATGCTATACGAATGTCTTACGTTCCTCTAATATTCTATTTTTTAATAAAATTTCATAAAAATAATTTAATAGAAGTTAAAGTTTTAGTTGATAAAATATTTAAAATATTTTTTTTTGTTGCACTTGCCGGATTTATTCTTTATTTCGGATTTTATGAAACAATGATAAATATGATTAACAGAGCAGGAGGAGTAGTAAACGAATATTTTGTAATACGTATGACTTCTTTTTTTTGGTCACCTGTTATCTTTGGAACATTTATGGCTATTTCATTTCTTTACTTTTTTTACAAAGAAACTCAAAAGCACTCTTTTTATAATTATATTTTTATTTCTGCTATTTGGATATGCCTTTTATTATCAGTATCACGAGGTCCATTAGTTATATCTGTAATTGGCATACTTTTTTTAACATTTCTTTTAAAAAAATGGAAAAGTTTATTTATAACGATTTGCTTAACAATTTTGTGTTTTTTTATTATTTCATACTATATAAATTCTCCTTCAGAATTTATAAGATGGACAATGCACTCATCTGTAGGCACAGTAAGTTTAGAAAAAAATAATACAAGAGCCGACTTATGGAAAAAATCTTTTGAAGATTTTAGATATAATCCTTTTGGACACGGATTAGGTAAAGCAGGACATGTCGCTGCTCGCTTCTCCAATAAGAACTATAAAGAATTTTCAGCATCTTCAACTGATGGATGGTTTCTTAAATTAGCTAACGAAACAGGTGTTTGGGGCTTAATATCATACTTATTCCTTGCATTAACATTTTCTATACAATCAGTAAAATATATTTACCAAAAAAACAACAAACTGTTTATTTTCATATTTGTAATATTTATCATTATAAATATACAAAATATTGTTAGCAATGTATTAGATTTTTATTTATTAGCACATCTGTTTTGGCTACTTATAGGAATATCTCAAATTATAAAAACCGAATCATCTATAAATGAAAAATCCTGATATAAGCATAATTATTGTAAATTATAATGTTAAACAATTTATTTTAAATTGCCTTAACTCTATTTATAATAACAAAAATAACTTAAATATCACTTTTGAAGTTATTGTAGTTGATAATCACTCTTCTGATGGCAGTATTGATGCAATAATTAATAATTATCCGCAAGTAATTTTAATTAAAAATTCTAAAAATACAGGTTTCCCAACAGCAAATAATCAAGCTTTTAAAATAGCAAAAGGCAAATACATATTTATGCTTAATCCTGATACAGAAATAGTAGATGACGCTTTGGTCAAACTAAAAAATTATTTAGACAACAATCAAAAAATAAATATAGCATGTCCAAAGTTATTAAATACTGATAAATCAATACAATATTCTGTTTGGCGCTTCCCAAAAATTAAATATATTATAGCTGAAATGTTTTATCTCAATAAATTTATTAAAGATAAATATTATTTTGATAAAAATTTTAATCAATCTTTTGAGGTAGAATCTATGTCTGGTGCAGCAATGATATTTAGAAAAGGACTACTTAAAACTATCGGATATCTTGATGAAAATATGTTTTGGATAGAAGATATAGATTTTTGTTATCGCATACATAAAAAAAATATGAAAATAATTTATTTACCACAAGCTGAAATTATTCATCACATAGGACAAAGTGCGAAAAAAAATTATAACATATCAATTTATAATCAAACATTTAATAAAATCAAATTCTATAAAAAATATCATTCCATACCAGAGACCGTAGTTGTTGTTGTAATAAGTGTTTTTAATGTCTTAACAAGATTTTTTGTTTTTTTATTCCTTTCTCCTTTCAAAAAAAAATATTTTATAAAAGCCAAAGCTTACATTTATACATTTTATCAAATATTTAAAATAAATTAATAAGATAAATGAAAAACAATATAAAGATTAAAATATTTATTACAGGGGGAACAGGTTTAATAGGAAAACATTTAATAGATGAGTTAAATGTTTCAAATTATAATTTGTTTGTTTTAACACGAAACAGTTCATTAAAAAATTTTGATAATGTAAATTACATAACAGGAGACATCTTTCAAATAAGTAAATATACAAACATTATCTCAAATTGTGACTATTTTATACATATTGCAGGAGAAAAAAGAGATGTTTCAAAAATGTATGAAGTAAATGTTGATGGAATGAGATATGTACTTGAAGAAGTAACTAAATATCCGACAGTAAAGGTTCTTTATATAAGCAGTTGTGGAATTTATGGGATTTATAAACAAAAAACAAATATAATATATGAAACAACAACGGCTATTCTTAATAACGAGTATGAAAAAACTAAATATGAAGCTGAAAAGATATTAGAATTATTTGCAGAAATAAAACCACTTAATTATGTTATTCTCAGACCATCAAATGTATTTAGTGAATTGGATAAAGAAAACAAATTACTTAATTTGTTCCGTTCACTAAAAAAAGGAAAGTTCTTTTATATAAGTAAAAAAACTAAAGCAAATTATGTTTATGTAAAATATCTTACAGCAGTTATTCATTATTTTATAAAAAAAGATAAATTTGAAAACAAAATATATAACATAAACTCTCCATGTTTATTAGTGGAGTTTATTGAAACTATAAAGCAAAAATTAAATATTGAAAAAAAAACACTTCTTATACCTAATATACTTGGCTTTTTATTAAGAATTATTGCTTTATGCTTTGATATTTTACCATATAAATATCAAGTGATTAATAGCATTAAATACAGAGAGTTGGTAAATAAAAAAATATATTCTATTGAAAAAATCAAAAGTATTGTAAATATTGATGAAAAGATGATGCTGAGTATTGGATTGGAAAATTTGATTAAAAACTATCAGAAACAAGGTTTGTTATGAAAATATGTTTCCTTGGTAATAACAGGAGTGTTCATATACAGAAATGGATAAAAACTTTATCCGAATATAATGATATTAAACTTTATGTAATAAGTTTTGATTTAGGAATTAGATTTGATAAAGTAAGATATTATCCTTTAAAAAAATATATTGGTAATAAAATAGATTACCTTTTAAATATCAAGTTGTTAAAAAAATATGTAAAGCAAATTGAACCTGATATTGTTCATGCTCAATATGCTACAAGTTATGGGTTTATGGGGGCTACTCTTAATTTTCATCCTTATATTATCACAGGTTGGGGAGCTGATATTTTTGATAGTCCGAAAAAAAGTATCATGAAAAAAGTATTAAAGTATTCTTTTAAAAAAGCCGATAAACTTACTGTATTATCCAAAATTACACAAAGAGAAATGATTAAACTTACGAATAAGGAAGTAGAATTAGTTCCTTTTGGTGTAAATACTGAAAAATTCAGAAAAAACAAAATATATCAAAAAGATAATCTTATCAGAATAGGTACTATAAGAACATTAAGCAAAAAATATGGAGTGGAGTATCTAATAAGAGCTTTTGCTATGCTTTCTCCTAAATATTCAAATATACGTTTAGAAATTGTAGGAGATGGTGAACTTATGAAATTTTTAGATAAACTCTCTTCCGAACTAAATGTAAGAGATAAAGTTACTTTTCATGGTTTTGTAAGTCAGCTATCAGAAGAGGAAAAATATCATAAGCTATTAGAAAACTTAGATGTTTTTGTTATACCATCTATAATTGATTCTGAAACATTTGGTGTCGCTGCTGTTGAGGCCTCGGCATATTCAATTCCTGTTGTAGCATCAGATGTTGGCGGTTTGCCCGAAGTAGTAGAAAATGAACATACAGGATTAATTGTTCCGGCAAAAGATGTTGAAAAATTAGCAATAGCCATTGAAAAACTGATATTAGACGAAAACTTAAGAAAGACATTAGGTAAAAATGGAAGAAAAAGAGTGATGAAATATTTTAACTGGAAAGATAACGTTCAGCAAATGATAAGTATTTATAATGCTCTTATTGAGAAAAATAAAAAATGAAAATCCTTATTCTCACACAATATTTTCCTCCTGAAACAGGTGCTCCTCAAAACCGCCTTTTTGAATTAGCCATCATATTGCAAAACAAAGGAGCAGATATAACTGTTTTAACAGCTATGCCCAACTATCCTCAAAGGAAAATCCATACCCATTATAAGAAGAAATTATATTGTTATGAAGAATTGCAAGGACTAAAAATACACCGTTCATGGATTTTTGTAAAAGACAGTAAATCTATATTTTTTAGAATCATTAATTATTTTTCATTTGTCTTTTCATCGTTTTTTGTTGGTTTGTTTAAACTAAAAAAATATGACTATATCTTTTGTGAATCACCACCTTTGTTTTTAGGCATATCTGCATATCTGCTAAAAAAAATAAAAAAAACCAAACTAATATTCAATGTCTCTGACCTGTGGCCCGAAAGTGCTGAAAAATTAGGACTCATATCTAATAAATTTTTATTAAAAATATCTGTTTTATTAGAAGAATTTTTATACAAAAAATCAGAAATTATCACATGCCAAACACAAGGAATTGTAAAAAATATACTCAACCGATTTCCTGACAAAACAATATACTGGTTAAAAAATGGAGTTGATACAAACTTTTATAATCCTGAAAATATAAAAACTATTTGGAGAGAAGAAAATGGTTTTTCAAACAATGATTTTATATTATTATATGCCGGAATTATAGGATATGCTCAGGGTTTGGATGTTATACTGAAATCTGCCCAAGCTTTAAAAAATTATGATTCACACAGACAAATAAAGTTTGTATTATTAGGTGATGGTCCTGAAAAACAAAGATTAATAGAGATTAAAAACAAACTTAACTTAGATAATGTATATTTCTTTAACTCTGTTTCTAAAAATAATATGCCAGCAGTTATTAAAGCCATTGATGTTGCTGTTATACCTTTAAAGCGATTAGATATATTTAAAGGAGCTATTCCTTCAAAAATTTTCGAAAATCTGGCTATGAAAAAACCAATTTTGTTAGGAGTTGAAGGAGAAGCCAAAGAATTGTTTATTGACCAAGGCAAATGTGGACTTTCTTTTGTTCCGGAAGACCATAAAGATTTATATAAAAAAATAATTGAGATATACAATTCACCGGAATTACTTAATTTTTTAGGAAACAATGCCCTTGAATATGTAAAAAAATATTTTTCAAGAGATAAAATAGCAGATGAATTTTGGGAATTAATAAGAGAGCAACAAAAGACAGAATAAAAATGTGTATCTTTGCTTTGTGAATGAATATTCGGGATGATGAAAGGTTGTATAAGTAAATTTTTTGTTTTCCAGGAAAAAGATTTATGTGCTTTATTGCTTATAATTTTATACCTTTGTAGCAAAGTAGGATTTGGTCATTTAAAACGTTTTATCTAAAAAAATAATTCTATGAAAGACAAGGCTAACTTACCGGAAGATTTTTCTGTGTATTTTTGGGAATATGATTTAAAAAAAATTGATACTGAAAAATATTCCAAATTAGTTATTGAACGAATATTAAACTATGGTAATACATCCTCAGTAATATGGCTGTTGAATCATTATAATATTGAAACAATGAAAAAAAATGTAATAAATAATAAACAAATTCTGCCAAAAACAAAAAAATACTGGGAACTAATTTTAAATGAATAAAATTTATTTTGACATATTAACAAAAAACCAACTGGAAATATTTCATCATTTATCAAAACAGGATTGGATTAATGATTTTTATCTGGCTGGAGGAACTGCTCTTGCCTTGCAAATTGGACATAGAAAGTCAATAGATTTTGACTTTTTTACTCCGCACAACTTCAATCTTGAGATGATTAAAGAAAGATTGGGAGAACTGGGATTGTTCACACCGCTTTATAGCCAAAAAAATACACTGGTGGGAGAAATAAATAAAGTACAATTGTCTTTTTTTAAATACAAATATAATATTGTTCAGCCATTTATTATATTTAAAAATATAAATATTTCCGGTAAAATGGATATCGCCTTAATGAAACTTAATGCTATATCAGGCAGAGGTATAAAAAAAGATTTTATAGATTTATTTTTTTTATTGAACGAGTTTAAATTAGAATATCTTATTAAAAAGTTGCCTGAAAAATTCGGAAAAGAATCTGATATCGCTTATCAGATATTGCGTTCATTGGTTTATTTTGATGATGCACAAGACCAGTTAATGCCTGAAATGATTAAAAAAGTTAACTGGGAAAAAATTAAAAAAAAAATGGAAACTGAAGTTAAAAAAATTGATTTAAAAAGTCTAAATTCAAGATAATATTATAAAAAATAAGTGTATGAATTCGCCTGAGATAAAACAGTTTATTAAAAAAAATGCTAATTTGTTTTGGTATATAAAAGAAGAAGAAAAAGAAAACATAAGCATAAATTTTCTTGTAGAAACAATTTTAAATTATGGTGATAAAGAAGATGTAAAAAAACTTTTTTCTTTAATAGGAATTAAAAAAATTGCACAGATATTTTACAAACAAACATCTTTTAAAAGAAATAATTATCATAACAGAACAATAAATTATTTTAATCTTTATTTTAAAAGACATGCATAAAGAAGTACTTACAAAAAAACAAATTGAATTATTGCCATTAATAAATAATTTTAAAAATGATTATTTTTTAGTAGGAGGTACTGCAATAGCTTTATATTTAGGTCACAGACGCTCTATTGATTTTGATTTGTTCACTTACCAAAATATTAAAAAAAGAACAATTAAAAACACTATTGAAAAAAATGGCTTCTATGTTGAGAAAAACATTTTTGAAGATTATGAACAATTACATTTAATAGTTAATTCAATAAAATTAACTTTTTTTCAGTTTAATCATAAAATTCCTCATACAATAAAATTTGATAATATAATAAAAATCCCATCACTTCTTGATCTTGCAGGAATGAAAGCTTATGCTCTTGGAGGTAGAGCCAAATGGAAAGATTATGTTGATTTATATTTTATTATTAAATATAAATATTCTTTAAAAGAAATTTCAAAAAAAGCAAAAGAACTTTTTGATAATTTTTTTAATGAAAAACTCTTCCTTGAACAATTATCCTATTTCGAAGATATTGATTTTACAGAGCATATAGAATATATAAATAAACCTATACCAAAACAGAAAATAAAAAACTTTTTAATTGAAATTTCAACAAGAAGTTTTTAAATGCTCGTTACAGGTCTCATAACTGCTTCTAATAAAAAAAATAATAAAATATGTATCTTTGCTTTGCAAATGAATATTCGGGATCATGAAAGGTGATATAAATAAAGGATTGATAATTGATTATTTAGAAATAAATAATATGATATTAGTATTAATTTTAACTGTTTCTGACAGTTTATGTATGAAAACATAATTAGTGTCTGTCCATAAAGTAAGTGTTTAGTTCAGAATGTTCGAGTTCGAGGCTTGCGCAGTCTTGAAAATCAGGAGTTTACTTTTGTAAATGACTGATTTGAAAGACAAGCGTAACGAAGAAATCGGACATTATGGACAAACACTAATTATATTTCTATATTTACCGTATAGATAAGTATTTAAAGCATGAATAAAAACCAATTATATCAAATTATTTCCGGAGGCGAAAATGAAACTTCCGAATTTAAATCCGGATTCAACAATGAAGTGATTATTTCTTTATCGGCATTTGTAAATACAAAGGGAGGAACTGTTATTATCGGAGTATCAAACAATAGAAAGATAACCGGTATTTCAGTAAATCAGGAAACAATTAAAAACTGGATTAATGAAATCAAACAAAAGACATCCCCAGCTATCATCCCTGATTCAAAAACTGTTACTATAGATAATAAAAACATACTTATTCTTACAGTCAGTGAATTTCCTGTTAAACCTGTATCTGTCAGGGGAAGATATTACAAACGATGTCAATCCTCTAATCAGCAATTAACAACAGATGAGATTATTGAAATGAGATTTATCAGTTTAAATAAATCTTTTGACTCTTTTATTGTTAATACTAGAATATCTGAACTTGATAAAGATGCTTTAAAACTTTTTGCTCAAAGAATAAAACAATCCGGACGCTACAAATCCAGTGGTAACATTATTACAGACCTTTCCAAACTCGGTTTTACAGATTCAGGAAAAATAACAAGAGCTGCAGAATTACTATTCGGTGAACATCATACTGCCATACATATAGGTAGGTTTAAAAGCCCTGAGAATATAATTGATGATATCGTAATTAGAAGTCCTTTGATATCAGCAGTAGATGAGGCAATGGAGTTTATTAAGAAAAACATAAGATTAGAGTATCAATTTACAGGAGAACTACAACGTAAAGATCGTTGGCAATATCCCCTGCATGCGTTACGTGAGATACTGCTAAACTCTATTATACACAAAGATTACAGAAACCCCACAGATATTATTATTAAAATATTTGATGACCGTATTGAATTCTCAAACCCGGGCAGATTAATCGGAGGATTAACTATAGATGATTTAAAAACTGATAACTACCAGGCTAAACACAGGAATAAACTTTTGGCTGAAGCTTTTTACTTAATGAATGATGTAGAAAAATACGGTACAGGTTTTATAAGAATCCGCAAGCATCTTAAAGATTACCCCGAATTAAATTACGAACTAAAAGATTTACAAGATTTTTTAAGATTTATTCTTAAAAAAGACAATAATATCACCGATAAGGTCACCGATAAGGTCACCAATAAGGTCACCAATAAGGTCACCAATAAGGTCACCAATAAGGT
>CAZOSY010000077.1:0-10778 GCA_964582565.1 uncultured Bacteroidales bacterium
TTTGTTAGAATCCCCCAGTCAATTTTCTTATTACTATACAAGTCAATCCATTTAGGATTTAAAGAATCAATAAGAGTATGCTTTTTTTTCCTTGAATACCCTTTTATCTGTTTTTCTCTTTTTATTGCCAAATCAATAAAATCAAACAATTCAAAATTCACCCTGTGAAATAAAATTATAGATTTTAATTTTGCTATTAGTGAAATATCCGCCTAATGCGGATTTCATCCGGTTGGATATAAAACAGATACAACAGGGCAGGCGAGATAAATACGCAAAATTATTTCACGGGGTAAACTAATTTGGAAACATTGTATTTAGAGGTAAAGCCTTGTATAACCTTTTTCCTGTGCTCAAAAACTCTTCTCACTAAATCATTTGTGACACCTGTATAAAGAACTGTATTGTTAACATTAGTCAGAATATAAACGTAATATTGATGAAGTTTCATAAATAAAATTTGAGCAACAGTAAACGAGTTTGATTTCTACATTGGAGAACAATAATTTTGTGCTTACAAAGTAAATTAATTTTTACCAGCACCTCAAAATAATATTTAACTCGAAACTGCTGACTACAGATTACTGAACTGACTATTAAAGTTATCTTCAAAATATTTTACTGTATTATCGCAACCATAATTAAATATACGGTTGTTATTATCTTTATTTGTATAAATGAATGGATATTTATTATCAGTTTTTGATAACCATTTTGTGATTTTATTATATCAGAACATTGCTTTTTGTATTTTTTTCCTATTACAAAAATAAAAGCAGCACCAAATATTACAGCACTTCGCCATAAAGTTCATACATTAATATCTATTTTGAAATTTTCTATGCCAATTCCAAAATATCCGCTTTTCTTCATATTAATATTTTTATATTATCTAAAAGAAATGGAATGGAAATTTAATAATCGCGTGAAAAGCGCTAAACAAAAGGCAATAGAACTGTCAGAACTTTTAATAAAAAAAAATGTAATTAAAATAAAAATTGTATATTTGCAAAATAAATTATAAAATAATAAATTGGGATTTGGCCCATTTCTTGACATAATCCCCATATTTTTTTCAAAAATACGGATTTTTTTTTGCAATTTTTTATGTATTTTTTTTTAATAAAAAAACTTTATTATTTTTGCCAAATTAATTATAGGAATTATAAATCAACGCTTTAAATTAACATAGTTAAATAATAAAAAATTATTATCAATGATAATAGGCATACTTAAAGAAAAGCAAGGTGAAAGTCGTGTAGCGCTTTTACCAAAAGGTGTTGGGATATTGGTTAAGTTGAAAGCCAGTATTCTTGTAGAGACAAAAGCAGGGCAAGGGGCTTATGTTACCGATGATGAATACATTAGCACAGGGGCTAAAGTAGATTCAAGAGAAGAAGTCATCAAACAATCTGATATTCTTTTAATGATAAATTTAATTGATGCTGAAGAAATATCAAAATTAAGAGAAAATCAAATAATTATCGGTCAGCTAAATCCTTTTTTTAATATTAGTAACATGGTTTCATTGGCAAATTCAGGGATTAGTTCATTTAGTATGGACATTATTCCTAGAACTAGCCTTGCACAATCAATGGATGTGCTTTCGTCAATGGCTACCATATCAGGTTATAAGGCGGTATTAGATGCGGCAAATCTTTTGCCGAATTTTTTCCCGATGTTTATGACAGCAGCAGGTACTATCAGACCAGCAAAAGTATTGATATTAGGAGCGGGTGTTGCTGGCTTACAAGCTATTGCTACAAGCAGAAGACTTGGAGCTGTAGTTGAATCTTTTGATGTAAGAAGTGCTGCTCGTAATGATGTTGAAAGCTTAGGCGGTAAATTCGTTGAAGTTGAAGGTTCTAAAGAAGATGTTTCTGCCGGAGGATATGCGGTTGAACAAACAGAAGAATATAAGAACAAACAGAAGCAACTTATTCAAGACCATGCAGTTGCTTCAAATGTTATTATATGTACAGCACAAATTCCTGGCAGAATAGCGCCTTTACTTATAACAAAAGAAACTGTTGAAGCCATGAAGCCGGGTTCTGTTATTATTGACCTTGCCGCATCAACGGGTGGAAACTGCGAAGTTACTAAAAACGAAGAGATTGTAGTTCACAACAATGTCAAAGTTGTTGGTAATTCAAATTATCCTTGTGATATGCCTTCTGATGCCAGCAAAATGTTTGGCGAAAATTTAGTTAATTTTCTAAAATTGTTTATTGATAAAGAAGGTGCTCTTAAACTTGATTTTGAAAATGAACTGATTAAAGGCACTTGTATTACTCATAATAAAGAAATAGTTAATGAAAAATTAAAACAAAAATTATAAAAATTAAAATTATGGAACAAGTATTAACATTTTTCTTTGATAATAAAGACATAATTTTTATTGTCATTCTTTCTGTTCTTTTAGGAATAGAAATTATTTCAAATGTACCGACAATATTACATACTCCATTGATGTCAGGATCAAACGCCATTCATGGTGTAATAATTGTTGGAGCTATAATTGTAATGGGACATGCTGAAACAACATCCGCATTGATACTGGGATTTTTAGCTGTTATATTAGGAACTTTAAATGTAGTTGGAGGATTTGTTGTTACCGACCGTATGTTAGAAATGTTTAAGAAAAAACAAAAAAAATAATTACTTATTAGAAACAAAAAATAATTCATAATAAAATGAATGAAATATTAGAAATAGTAAAAAAATTACAGTTTACTACTGGCGAATCTGTATTGGAAATCATATACATTATTGCAGCGTTTTTATTTATTATTGGTTTAAAAATGTTAAGTAATCCTTCAACAGCAAGGAAAGGGAATATATGGGCTGCAATCGGAATGATAATGGCCATATTTGGAACAATAGCATTACATAAGGTAGGAGGAGAGAGTATTAAAAATGTTCCGTTAATATTAGTTGCTATTGTTATTGGTACTATTATTGGTTGGGCTATTGCCAAGAAAGTAAAAATGACAGCTATGCCTCAGTTGGTATCTTTCTTTAATGGTATGGGAGGCGCTTGTGCTGCTTTAATTGCTTTAATGGAGTTTCCTCATGTAAATGCATTAAACGGAATGCCATACGGAGAGGTAATTTCTATTTTGTTAGGAATAACCATAGGTAGTGTATCTTTTAGTGGTAGTATGATAGCATTTGGAAAACTCAATGGAAATATTGGTAATATTAAAGCTAATGCTTTACGTTTTATAAATATTCTGATTTTACTGTTATTAATTGTAATTGTCGTGTTTGTAATGATAAAACCCGACATTGGCATTGATGGACATTTATCTATGACATTTGTATATATTCTTTTTGGCTTGGCTTTAATTTATGGTGTTTTCTTTGTAATGCCAATTGGCGGAGCGGATATGCCGGTTGTGATTTCCTTATTAAACTCGTTTACAGGATTAGCTACTGCCTTTGGAGGATTTTTATATAACAACAGGGCAATGTTGGCAGGAGGAATATTGGTTGGTTCAGCAGGTACAATTCTTACAATCTTGATGTGTAAAGCCATGAACCGTTCTCTTCTAAATGTTATTGTTGGAGCTTTTGGCGGAGGAGGTAAAGGTATTGATAAAGAAAAAGGTGATATCAAAGAAATATCAATAAACGATGCTGCAGTTTTATTAAGCTATTCACAAAGAGTTGTAATTATTCCAGGATACGGATTAGCTGCTGCACAGGCACAGCATGTTGTTCATAAAATGGAAACTTTGTTAGAAGAAAAAGGCGTTGAAGTAAAGTATGGAATTCATCCCGTAGCAGGCAGAATGCCAGGTCACATGAATGTTATATTAGCTGAAGCCAATGTGTCTTATGATAAACTTATTGAAATGGATAGTATTAATCCTGAATTGCCTAATACTGATGTAGTAGTTATAATAGGTGCTAATGATACGGTAAATCCTGCCGCTGAAGATGATCCCTCAAGCCCGATATATGGTATGCCTATTATTAAATCTAACCAGGCAAAAAACATTATTATAATGAAACGTGGTATGGGTAAAGGATATGCCGGAATTGAGAATTTTCTATTCTATGATGATAAGACAAGGATGCTCTTTGGTCATGCTAAGGATTCATTAGAAAAATTGGTTGATGAGATAAAAAGTTTGTAGTTTTTATTTCATTTTTTTTCTGAACCCTCGTAGATTGCAAAATCTACGAGGGTTTTTATTTTTTATTGGCAACCTCTCAATAAATACATAACGTATCGTATCGTCTCGTCTCAATAATTAATGGTAAACTATACAATATAAAATCCAAAGCTCAAAATCCAAAAAAGTTGTATAATTTGAAAAAAGGTAACCATTCACAGCATAACAAAAAGAAACCACAGACATAGTCCTACGAACTTCGGCCAGCATAGTAGGCTACGGCAGACGAAGTCTGTGGTTGAAAAATGCTTAACTGTGAACGCATACAGAGATTCTTAGAGTTAGGAAAAAAGATGCTGGATTTTTTTCTTTGGGATTTGGATATTGGGATTTATTTTGAAGTTTGGATTTTGAAGTTTGGATTTATTTTAATTAATACCATTACTTTTTGAGAGTTGCCATGAAAAAATATTTGAGCATCGTATTATTATTTAGTATAATTTTTGTTTTTTCCATTTTTATATTTGTTGATTTTATTTTTAAAAAGCAAAAGTATAGAATTTTTTTAAAGAGATTTTTTTTTGTAATAATATTTAACCAATAATTTTAGTGTAATAAAAAAAAATATATTATTGATTTGAATTTTTAATTAAATTTGCAAAAAAGTATTGTATTACAATAATATAATATTTTAAAATAAAATAAATAAAATAAATAAATAAATAAAATTTTAAATATATGGAGACAACAACAATGAATAGTATAGACCAGAAAGTCGAAGAATTTATGGCAAAAGTTATTGCCAAGAATTCCGGTGAAATAGAATTTCATCAGGCAGTTAAGGAAACTGCTGAAACTCTTATTCCTTATATAGAGGAACATCCTAAATATAAGAAAGCAAAAATTTTAGAGAGAATGTGTGAACCGGAAAGAGTTATTATTTTCAGAGTTCCTTGGTCGGATGATAAAGGAGAAGCTCAAATTAACAGAGGTTTCAGAATCCAAATGAATAGTGCAATAGGTCCTTATAAAGGAGGGCTAAGATTGCATCCTACTGTTAATTTAAGTATCCTAAAATTTTTGGCTTTTGAACAAGTATTAAAGAACAGTTTAACAACTCTTCCAATGGGCGGTTCTAAAGGTGGCTCAGATTTTAATCCAAAAGGTAAATCAGATAATGAAGTAATGCATTTTTGCCAGAGTTTTATGACAGAACTTAATAAATATATTGGACCTGATACTGATGTTCCTGCTGGTGATATTGGTGTAGGAGGAAGAGAAATTGGCTTTTTCTTTGGACAATATAAACGTCTTAGAGATGAATTTACAGGTGTGTTAACAGGCAAAGGTCGTGAGTGGGGTGGTAGCTTAATAAGACCGGAAGCTACCGGCTATGGTGATGTATATTTTGCCGAAGAGATGTTAAAGACAAAAGGAAAAAAATTTAATGGTAAGACAGTTGTTATTTCCGGTTCAGGAAATGTTGCACAATATGCAGCAGAAAAAGTAACACAATTAGGAGCTAAAGTTGTTACTTTGTCCGACTCTAATGGATATATATATGATTCTAACGGAATTAACAAAGAAAAATTAGATTATATAAAAGAACTAAAAAATGTTAAAAGAGGAAGAATTAGAGAATATGCTGAAAAATATGGAGTAGAATATCATGAAGGTCAAAGACCATGGGGCATTAAATGTGATGTTGCTTTACCATGTGCTACTCAAAATGAACTTAATGAAGAAGAAGCCAAGACACTGATAAATAATGGATGTATATGTGTGGGAGAAGGTGCAAATATGCCTTGTACACCGAAAGCTGTTGAAGTATTTATGGATAATAAAATCCTTTTTTCTCCAGGTAAAGCATCTAATGCAGGTGGCGTATCTGTTTCAGGACTTGAAATGTCTCAAAATTCATTAAGATTATCTTGGACAAGAGAAGAGGTTGATGAAAAATTACATAATATTATGAAGAGTATTCATGAAACTTGTGTTAAATATGGTAAAGATTCAACAGGATTTGTGAACTATGTCAGAGGTGCAAATATCGGAGGTTTTGTTAAAGTTGCTGATGCTATGTTAGCACAAGGTCTGGTATAAACTCTGAATTGATTAATTTTGTGTATCTGTTTACCCCGTTAAATAATTTTTTTCTTAAAAAGTAAGGTTTTAACGGGGTAAATTTTTTTATAAACTTTTATTAGCTGAATAATAATATTTTTGGCACTTCGGCATTTTTTATGGGTAATGAAGTAATATAAATTTCTAATTGCTCTAATTGACCTAATTTCATGGAGTGAACCTAGTCAAATCCCAAATACCAATAGTTTTCAATATTCCAAACAATACTAAAGTTCAAAATCCCAATGAATAGATAATTTTATCTGAGATGTGATGTAATGTGGATAGTATTGAAATTGGGTATTGAAAATAACCAAACTACCGATAGCCCAATTGGCAATTGGTTCTTGGTCAGGCAGATGCCTGATAGAAATTAGAATAATTAGGTAATTAAGTCAATTATAATTTTTGTCCTTATAATATTTTTGGCACAAATTTTACAGGAGAATCATATTTCTTATTGTATAGTATCTAACAATTGTTTTTTATCTATTGTATAGGCACAGTTAAAATGTTTTTCAGGGCATTTCTTTAGTCCGTGCAGGCCGCATGGACGGCAGTTTAAAAGTTTTTTTGTCTCAATTATGTTTGAGTTATCAGATAAAGGTCCAAATCCAAATTTAGGTATTGTTGAACAAAAAATAGCTGTTACAGGTGCATTCATAGCAGAGGCAATATGTAATGGTGCTGAATCATTGACAAAATTCATTTTAGCATCTTTCATTAATACTGCTGTCTGAAGTAAAGATAATTTTCCTGATAGATTTTGTAGATTTGGACATTTTGATTTATTGATAATATTCTGGCAAGCTATAGAATCTTTGTTTGAGCCAATAAGATATATTTTGTATTTTATGTTGACTTCTTTTATAAATTCTATCCATTTTTCTTCCGGATATTGTTTTGTCCACCATAATGATGTTGGAGATATACATAAGTATTCAGAATGTTTGAATTGTTGAGTATAAGTATAATCTTTATCTGACGGGTAAAGTTTTATATTTACAGGATATGTTTTGTTGTCTGTTATATCTTTTATAAGTTCTAAATTTCGTTCTGCTTCGTGTTTAGTATGTTGTTTTGTTCCAATTATATGTTTAACAGATTTAGTAAATAAAAAGGAAAAAGGATTTTTGTTAAAGCCAATTGTTACTTTAGAGCCGGAAAGAACAGTTATTAATCCTGATGAAGCAAATCGTTGTATATTAATTATATAATCATATTTATCTGCTCTGACTTTTCTTATTATGTTAAACAGATTTTTATATTTGTTTTGTTTTTTATCCCATATTAATATTTTATTTAAGAAAGGATGATTTTTAAGTAAACTTTCATTTTCCTTTTTAAGAAGAAAATCAATTTTAGAGTCAGGATAAAATTTGTGTAATTTTTCTAATACAGGAGTAGATAGGATAACATCGCCAATAGAAGCCGTTTGTATGATAAGAAATTTTTTCAAAGTTGTAAATGTATTGCAATAAATATTTAATCCAGGTAGATATACAAACTCTAATTATATTATTGCCTTTCTTATTTTAATCAATTTAGATAAAAGGTCTTCAAGATTATTTATGTTTAGCATATTAGCTCCATCAGATTTAGCTATAGCCGGATTAGGGTGTGTTTCAAGAAATATACCATCTACGCCTGCTGCTATTCCTGCTTTTGCTATTGTCTCTATTAGTTCAGGTTTTCCTCCTGTAATGCCTGTTGCTTGATTTGGCTGTTGCAAAGAATGTGTAACATCAAGGATTATCGGGACATTATTTTTTTTCATTTCAATAATTCCTCTAAAATCAACTATAAGGTCATTATAGCCAAACATTGTTCCTCTTTCAGTGAGCATTATTTTATTGTTTCCAGACTTTCTTATTTTTTCTACTGCAAATTTCATTGATTTTGGTGACAGAAATTGTCCTTTTTTTATGTTTACAGGTTTACCGGTTTTAGCAGCAGCAATGAGCAAGTTAGTTTGACGGCACAGGAAAGCAGGAATTTGCAAAATATCAACATATTTAGCTACAAGAGATGCATCTTTTTCAGTATGTATATCAGTGATAGTAGGAATTTTAAGGTCTGTCCCTATATTTTTTATAATGTTCAAAGCTTTTTTATCGCCTATGCCTGTAAAAGAATCAAGTCGTGAACGATTTGCCTTTTTAAAAGAGCCCTTAAAAATAAATGGTATTTCTAATTTATCAGTTATCTTTTTTATATGTTCAGCAATAAAAAAAGATGTGCTTTCATCTTCAATAACACACGGACCTGCAATAAGAAAAAAAATATTTTTATTTAAGTATTTAATATTTGGTATTGTTTTTAGCATATTAAATTATGGATATAATATTTATTAGTATCTTATTTATAATATTCATACATTTTTTGGCAGAATCAGGCAACTGCCTGATAGATCTTTTTTATAATTTCTAATTGCTCTAATTGACCTAATTAACCTAATCAAATCCCAAATACCAATAGTTTTCAAAATTTCATCTGCCTTAGGCGGACTAATGACCAATTAGACATTGGGTAATTGGTCATTTTTTAGGTCAATTAAAAATTAGAAATTAGGTCAATTTAACGTATAACCTGTTTGGCTCTGGCTTGTTCAGGTTAGGTATGGTTTAAAGAATAGATACGGTTGCTTAAATATTTGATTTTCAAGTATATATGTTATTAAAATTTGTATTTTAGTCCTGCATAAAGACCACCTCTAATGCTATATGTTGCAAATTTGTCGGAATCAAAATCAAGTATTCCTCCGGTCTCTAATTTTTCCAAATCCTCTTTTGTTAGACCTAAAGCGTTAACTCCCTGGACATCTAAAAATCCGCCTGTAAATCTAAATCCTATATTTATAAAAATTTTTTCACTAAGACCTATGTCAGCTCCGCCACCCATGGCTGCTCCAAAATTAATACTTTTAAAATCTTTTGATACATCAGATATATTATTCTCTTTAATATATTCAGCGTTTGTTAAAACAGAAAATACAGGACCGAATTCAAAATATGCTACTTCATTACCTGCTCTTATTAAAACAGGTATATCAATAGTTTTCAGGTCTATTTTTGATTCATAGTCCGATGGTTTACTGCCTTCATATTTTTGGATATGACTGGTAAAGAGAAAGTTCATTTTTATTCCAAATTTTTCAGAGAAGTCATATCCTGCAATGATTCCAATATTATTTCCAAAAGAAGGGACATAACTTTGGTTAACTCCTGCATCATCCGAAACCTGCTTATTTACAAGCCATGTTGATGCTACTGTATATTTTATGCCTATATATTTGGTTTGTCCAAAAGATGAAAGAGATATAGCAAAACAGAATAATAAAATAAATAATTTTAATGTTTTCATGGTTTTTAATTTTTAAGGTTTATATAATTTTGCAAATATACGGGTTACAATATTAATTATGCTTGCAAAATTAATATTCTATTTTAAAATAATGAGGAAAATTATTGTTTTTATTTATTTTAAATATACATTTTTTTTTGTAATTGTTTGCTCTTTTGCCCCAATACGTTTCGTCTCGGTACGCTTTACTACGGGATAAACTACGAGGCAAACTTTTATAAAATAGATTTATTATACATTGTCATTTTTCATTCTGACTTATTATTTTAGTTTTTTTGTTTGATAGAAGTAATTACTTTTTTTGTGGATATAGGGAAGTCGCTTTTCATCATCCATTCATAATATGACTGATTTTGTTTAAATACTTTTTTTACTGATTCTCCTTTATATTTTCCAAAGTTAAATACTTCAATATTATCTTCATTTAGTATGATATGTCCTACAAGGTCAATATTTTTATTTAATGATGAAAAGTTATGCAATGCCTGAACATCATTGACAATAGGGTAGGAGATATTTCCGTTTTTGTCTTTATATTCCACATTTTTATATTTTTCTATTTGTGCTTTTAATATTTGGTAAGTAGCTGATATGTCTGCTTCTGCACTATGTGCATTTATAAGTTCTTTATTGCAAAAAAAATTATAAGCAGCTATTAGTGTTCTTTGTTCCATTTTATGAAAGATATTTTGAACATCAACCATTTTTCTGTTCTCTATATCAAATTCAACATTAGCCCTATAAAACTCTTCAACAAGCATTGGTATATCAAATCTATTTGAGTTATATCCTGCCAAATCACAATTTGAGAAAAAATCCGCTAAATTTTTTGCTATATTATTGAAAGTGGGACAATTTTTTACATCATGGTCTGTAATACCATGTATTTTTGTTACCTCTTTTGGAATTGGTATTGTTGGATTAATTCTTAAAGTTTTCAACTCTGTATGTTCATCAGCAAAGACCTTTAGAATACTTATTTCAACTATTCTATCCTTAACGATATTAAGTCCTGTTGTTTCAATATCAAAAAAAGCAATTGGACGGGTAAGTTTTAGATTCATATTATATAATTTTTGTATTTATTTATCTTAACCTGAATAATTCACAAATTTATCCAAAAAATTTGTAAATTATACATATTCAACAGATTAACAAAGTGATGATTAA
>CAZOSY010000078.1:0-10706 GCA_964582565.1 uncultured Bacteroidales bacterium
GACCAAATAAAAGGCAAAGAGATAATAAAACAGAATAAAAGTTTAAATTTTTCATATTAATTTTTTTTTGATTTAAATAACAAAATTTAATTTTACAAATATAGTAATTTTTTTTAAAATTAGACCTAAAAATAAAAAAAATATAATTATTTCTTGAGTTTGACACTTAATCAATCTATCTTCCTGACAATCAGCGATTAAGCAAATCGCCATTCGCACTACACCTGTTCTCATATAGTTGAGTTTCAGGTTTTCACATTACTGTTATGGTCCGTTTCGTATCATCAGGTTTTACCTGATTAATTTTTCACAGGTATTGGTTTAAAGTTCCTTTTGGTATTAAATCAGGAAGGTTTTTAATATATAATACCTTCATTATTTGTTTTGCATCTGCTTTTATTTTAGATTGCAAGTAATATTCTTTTTTATTCTGGCGAATAATACTAATTTGCAATTCTATCAGATTTCACCTGATTTGGTTTTCTGACAGGGTTTCTTCTTTTTCGCATTTTATTATTTTATCACTATTATTTTGCCTATAGATATCCACTTATTTCCGGCGGTTGCTTGGTAGAAATAGATCCCTTTATTAAGGATAGATCCTGAAATTACGAATGTATTTTTACCACTGGATAAAGAATAGTTTAGTAATTTCCTTCCAAGAACATCGTAAATTTCCAAAATACCTGTTTTGTTTTCAGGAATTTTATAATCTACCTGCATATTCCCATCATTCGGATTCGGATATAAATTAAAATACCCCTGTTCTTTCTCAGTAATTTCAATACCTATAGCAAGTTCTACAACTATTACAAAATTTATAGTATCAGCAAAGCATGGATTTACTGAAATTAATTGAATTGTGTATGTACCTGCACTATCATAAACATGTGAAGGACTAAATGTTGTTGAGTCAATATTTCCATCTCCAAAATCCCATCGCCAACCCGATGCATTAGTGCTGTTGTTTGTTAAATGTAGTGTATCGCCTGTAAATATTGTATCTGCACTTTGAGTGAAATCAGAGAACAAAGTATCGCAAACGAAGACAGTTGAAAACGCAGTATTTGAACAGGTATCTTTATAAGCGGTTAAAGATACTGTGTAAACACATATACTGTCGTAGGTATGTATAGGATTTTGTATTGTATCAGTTATTCCATCGCCAAAATTCCAGAGTAAAGAATCATAAAAGAATGTCCAGGAATAAAATGATACTGTGTCTGATATTGATAAATGCACTGTATCTTTATTCTGATCGAAATTTACAACAAGAGGATAGCAATTGTATTTTACTACAACAGTTGAAGTAGCTTCATTTGAACAAGTGCCATTTGTAGCCACCAATGTAACAGTATAAGTCCCTTCGTTCCAATAAGTATGCACAGGGTTTTGTAAAGTATCTGTTGCCCCATCACCAAAATCCCAGTACCAGCCCGTAGCATTGGTACTATGGTCTGTAAAATAAACATCTCCTGAAACACCTAAATTAACTGTATCTGCACTTTGGGTAAAATAGGAAACACAGCCCCATTTAGTTATATAATTTACAAGTATTCCCCCTGCATGAGTGAAAGCTCCTCCGGCATATAATTCATTGTTATATATTTCAAAATCGTTTGCCCATTCATTTATCCCCGGTTCAACAGGCATCCAGATATTTCCATTCCATTTTGCAATATATCCTGTAAAATTACCACTAACGTACAGTTCATTGTTCCATACACCCATACCCCCAAGACCCCAGCTGGTAGAATCAAAAACATCTACTGTTGACCCAACTGATGACCAATTGGTCCCATTCCATTTAGCAATTGTATTCGCATTCGGAATACCTCCAACTCCTGAGAAAAATCCACCAATATAAAGCTCATTATTATATACCTGCATTACATATACTACTCTATAATTATCAGTTGTGTCTACTTCTGTTCCCGCAGGATACCAATTTGTGCCATCATATTTTGCTACCATATCAACACCTATACCATTAATGGAATCAAAGCTACCTCCTGCATATAATTCATTATTATATACTTCTAACCAATAAACTTCACCACCAGTAGTTACATCATTATAATCCGTATATGATGTTATTCCAACTGTTGTCATATTTGTTCCATCCCATTTTACAACAATACTATCTTTTGCAATGTATAATTCGCCATTATACACTTTTATATAATTAAACCATGTCCATCCTCCTCCTGATAAAGAATCAATAATTGACCAATTCATACCATCCCATTTATATATATACAGGTCTGCAGCTGCATAGAGTTCCCCATTAAAAATTTCAAAAGAAACCACTACTCGTTCCACACCTGTCCCTAAATTATGCCAATTTGTACCATCCCATTTTGCAACACGATTTGCTGATACACCACCTGCGGTGGTAAACCCACCACCCGCATAAAGCTCATTATTATATACTATTAAATCATGTACACCACCATTCAATCCTCCTCCAATACTACTAACCTGAGGATTACCAATAGTAATATAATTGTTCATTATTATTGTATCACTACCGGCAGCATTTGAAACAATTAATGTTACATCATAAAAGCCATAATTGTTATATATAACTACGGGATTCTGAAGAGTAGAAACTGATGGGGTTCCACCAGGAAAACTCCATTGCCAGCTTGTTGGAGTATTATAGGATATATCAGTAAAACATATAGAATCTTCCATATATGCAAATGTCTTATCAGCTTTGAAATGTGCAAAAGGCGGACATGGTGGAATTGTACAAGGATAACATGCACCTGTAAGATATAAATTTTCTTCAGATACAAGCTTACTATAATATGAATGATAATTTATGAATGCATGCATCCTTGCTTTCTGTCCTTCGGTGAACATATTCATGCAAGTACTGTAATCCATATAATTTTTTACCTGGTCGGGTAAGTCGGGGATATCATTTGTGCATGAATTTTGTCCAACAGGGCAGCCATGATTTGGAAAAGCAACAGGTGGGGTGTCGCAAATCATGTCGCCACTGCTGCTACAGTCGGATGAGCCACAGCCATCATTAAAAGTATGCATCAGATTAAAACAATGTCCTATTTCGTGAATTATTATTTTACCTTGATTTATGCTGTTTCGCCCCACACAGTCATAACGCATGATTACCTGTATTCCAGGTCCGCCCAAACCTTTATAACCCCCGGTTATACTCTTTACAACCCAGATATTCAGATAATATCTTAACGAATCTCCCCATGCAATAATGCTTCCCGGAAGATTTGAACAACCCGGATAATTCATATCAGTACAGGGTGTTTGTGTATGTGTAATACCTGTTGTAGAATTTCCATCAGGGTCAATAGTAGCGAGACAAAATTCAATTTTTGTATCAACACCATCCCCATCGCCAGGTGTACCGGGCATTTTTCTAAAACATTCGTTCATTATGTCAATTTCTTGGTAAATCAGGGAATCAGGAATATTTTCTGGTCCGTTATTATGCAATATATGAAACACAACAGGCACATAATAGGTCATGTTTTGCTTGCTTTTTATTAAGCTTTGCTGGTTTTTTTTCCAGTATTTTTCAAAGTTGTTTAACAAAATTTTATACTGCGGGTGTTGTTGCAGATAAATCTGATTCGCTTCATCAGAGCCACAGAAAGATGAATTTTGGCTGAATGAAAGAGAAGAAAACATTATTAATACCACTAATATCAGATGATTTTTCATAACTTTTAATAATTTATGTTAATAAAAAATTATACTGGCTGCTTAACAGACGAACCTGAAATATATAATAAACTATCTGGTTACACTAATTCTTCTTGATGCAGAAGTTTTGCCATTAGAAATCTTAACAAGATATAATCCCGAATTGACTTTTCCATTTGCTTTTACAATATTGATTTTAATCTTGTTAATACCTTCTTTACTTTCTACATTTATTTTTTTCACTACCTCTCCCAAGTCGTTGTATATAGTAATTTCAACAGGTCTATTGGTTGTACCTGACGTAAATGCAAGTGTGAAATTGCCATTATTCGCATTAGGAAATAAATCTACAATTTTAACTTCATCAAAATTATTGACAGCGTCTTCAGTTTCTGAAATAGTTTTTAATTTACTGATACTACATGGTCCAAGATAATCGCCATGTGCCAGATGAGCAGGTACTGCGCTTGTGCTAACACATATTGTTTGCGGATTATTTGGATTGCCCGGAGGTATATGGCATATCGTTACTTTACCTTTACCGCAACGAATATCTATAACGTTAATTGTAGCTGATGCAGTATTTATGCAACCATGAACATCTGTAACTGTCACAGCATAAGTTGTGGTAACAGTGGGACAAACTAAAATTGACGTTGTTATTTCTCCTGTGTTCCATAAATAATTCACATCGCTATTACTTTGAGCAGTTAAGGTTAAATATTGTGGCCCATATCCTAAATAGATAGTGTTGGGATTACCGCCAGGACTTACAGTTGGTGATGGATATACTGAAATATTTAACGATGGTTCCGGGAAAACAGTAATAGTAAACGGGTCGGAAACATTACTGCATCCGTTATTATCCATTATTGTTACAGTATAATCTGTTGTTGCGGTTGGTTTGGCGATAGGGTTACAGGTATTTGAATTTTCAAGACCGGTAAGCGGATTCCACGAACATGAAACCCAAGGCGAATAAGCATAATTAATTATCGCTGAATAACCGGCTACAGCATTATCGTTACTGATATTGTTAACAGTAAGAGTATTCAAACCTCCAAAATTCCAGTAAATATTTAACTGTGCGCCACTAACTGTAAACGTTGTTGGATAAGTCCCGTAAGCCGCAGGTTGACAACTGCAACCGGAATTATTTACTACCCCGGTGTTACCAATATTATTACCATTCAATTGGAAAGACCAGATACCCTGACCACATGACCAGTATATTTTATAATCAATACTAATAATTGAATCTGCATCAGGAATAGAAAAAGGAGCTGATGTTGTTGTAAATGCCCCCCAGTGATAGCCATCATTACATAAATCATTAGTAAAATTACAAGTACCACCACCCTGATCAAAAATACAGACTTCATAAGAACTCACAATTCTTGCATCTGCAATTAATTTAACTGAATCACCTTCACAGAATGTTGTTGGTCCGGCAGGTTTAATTAATGCAAAAGGTATTGGATTAACAGTAACAATTTTTGATGCAGATGAGCCATAACAACCGCTCACAACATAATTACCCGAAGCAGAAACAATGATTGATTGCGTAGTTTCGCCTGTTGACCATAAATATGTACTATTGGGGCTTGCAGTTAAAGTAACTGAACCACCCTCACAGAACGAAGTTGGTCCATTGGCAGTTATACCTGTTACAGGCAATGGTTGAATAATAAAAATTGTATCAGTATAAGTGCCTGAGCATCCCTCGGGTGTTGTTACTGTTAATGTTACAATCTTTTGTCCCATTGTAGCAAAGTTAATACCTTGAGGATTCCTTTCTGTTGAAGTAGGTGGAGCAGCATCAGAACCAAAATTCCATTCATACGTGGCATCAGATAAGCCCCCTGTATAATTAAAATCAAACCTTTTAGGTTGTCCGCAAAAGTCGGGCTGTTTTGCTTCAAATGTTGCCATTTTTGTGGTGTCGCCCGCAATTATGTTTACAACAGTGTTTGTAATTACAGGCGGAAGAAAATCAAAATAAATAGCTGCTTTGTTTGCAATAACAGCACCAGGGACAATATCTGTACGTGGCTTAATACGGAAAGATACAGCACCAATACTTCCTTCTGGGTCAGAGGCACTATCAGGCAGGTTGATATTTTTAAAGGTCCATGTTAATATTCCTGGTCCACTTATAGTAAATTCAGCCGGATGAGTTGTATGTAAGACCTCTATACTTGGAACATCCAAAACCTTATAATCAAGTGTATCAATAATGGTAACATATTTTGCGGGTGCTGTACCTACGTTCTGAAAACCAATTTGGTATGTAAGTGTCTCGGTTGGGCTAATTGTCCTACATGGTCCGGTACCTTCGGGAAATACTAAGAGTTTTTCGTTAGGGTCAAAAGGGCCATTATAAGTTTGTATATCTGGTAGAGGATTGCAGTTAGTATCTATAATTGAGGGATCAGAAGCTGTTATACCTAATGTTGCAATAAGAGTTGTGGGGATTGGTAAACAGCATGCAATTTCAGTTTGGATTTTTATCATATAATCCGGATTATCCTCATATATACTTCCTTGTTGAAGTGTTTTACAAGGATCTGATTGCCCCCACCCCTCACAAAGTCTATTCCATGTTAATGTAGTAGTTCCGTCAGGATTAAGTACTACTTCTGGTTCAAGACCAGCACAACTAGGAACTGATGAAACATAGTGGACTCCTGGAGGTAATGTTACTGTATATGTACAAGAGTTACTTGCTGTGTTCCCCCCCGGATTCCAATAATTAAGAGTATACATTTTTGTTACACAACGATCACAAGTACTGCCACATAAAGTAGCAGTTTGATTAGTTAGACATTCTGGCGGAGGGATGCCCGGTAGTTGTTGACCTGTGAGTTTTCCGCATATTGCAGGATTAACACCAAGTGGAAATTGATTCCCAAAATTAATATTTTTTAATTCTTTGGTAACTGTGGGAATTATAATTTGGTAAGTAGTTGCGGGATAGGTTTGTATCCAGCCGGTTTTAGGTATTTGTTTTAATGTGTATGTACCAGGGTCAGCAATAAAATAATATTCTCCAAGGTTGTTGGTTGTGGCATAAAGTGTTTGTGGTCCGCCGTCTAATTGGAGCAACCAGTTGGATATGCCATATTCTGCACTATCCTGTACCCCATTACCATTTTCATCATCAAACACAATCCCGCTAAGGCCGGGAACAGCATTTTTCAAAACGGATACAGAATTTCCACTCCCGTTAGCTGTAACAATATCAGCATCGCCATCATTATCAAGGTCAGCAGCATAAACATCAGCAGGTTGCGAACCAGCAAAAAAATCTTCTCTTTGTGCAAACATACCATCTCCCCTGTTTTTCAATATAGATATGTTACTTCCATTGATATTGGTAGTGATAATATCACCATCACCGTCGCAGTCAACATCACTCACAAATATACCCCAAGGGATGCCTCCTGTTGAATAATCTCTTTTATCCGTGAATGTGCCATTTCCGTTATTCATCAATACACTTACACTATGAGAAAAATAAATAGTAACGGCAATATCACCATCACCATCGCCATCAAGGTCTGCAATACAAACTTTTATAGGTACAGCACCAACTGTATAATAGACAGGAGTCCCATAAGTACCATCACCATTATTTAAAAGTACAACCAATGTATTCCACCAAAGTATTGTTGCAACTATATCACCATCTCCGTCTCCATCAAGGTCATAAACATCTAACCCATGTTGACCCAACCCGACGTAATATGATACAGGTGGAGCAAAAGTGCCATCTCCATTATTTTTTAATACGTATATATGTTTATTAGCCCATTCCCACCACCAGCCATTTCCACCACAGGTTGCAATAATATCAATATCCCCATCACCATCTATGTCATACGTTTTTATTCCCATAACGTGTGCACCTATGTAATAAATTATTGGTAAGCTAAAAATTCCCGTACCATCATTTTTTAATACAGATATTGTCTTGCTACAAAGATTTCCTGCGAGTATATCACCATCACCGTCGCCATCAATATCAGCAACAGTCGCAACATAAGGTGCTACATATAAAGCAGTATCAGTAATATAATCTGTTTTTTGAGCAAAAGAGCCATCACCATTATTCTTTAATACGGATATTGTATTAGATGGATAGCTTCCTTGACATGGACCATTACCACCTCTCCATGAGCTGTTTGCTACAATAATATCACCATCTCTATCACCATCTATATCATATACAACTATCGAAAAAGGTCTGTCGCCAACACTATATACAATGGGTGTGGCAAATTTAGCAGGTGTTTGATCAAATACCACAGTAAATTGTGAAACAAAAGGAGCAATTTTTAAGTTGTTAATATCTTTTATTTTATCAGATATAATTATCTGTACTTTCTCTCCTTTCTTGAAAGAAAAAGCAGATACAAACGTTACGATAGTATTGTTTTGTGAAAATAAAAAAACACCTGTGTGCCTTCCACTTATTTCACCTGCTAAAACAAAAGTATTATTATTTACAGTAGCTGTATTAATCGGTTTATTAAATGTTACTTCAATTATTGCTGAAGTATCAACATTGAGTGCGTTCTGGTATGGAAAAATATTTAATACAACTGTTGAAGGGTTTATAACAGGTTCTGTTTGCTGGTAATAAGTATTTATTCCTGTTGTATCAAAAGAGGAAATGCTCCCCCCTGAATTTATAAAATTAAGAAAAGCAGTATCACTTTGAAAAAGCGAACTGTCAAATCCTAATGGGTGTTCAGGAGTAATAGGTATTTGGGCTAATACACTGCTATAACTTATAGCAAATAAGGCAAAAATAATAACTGATTTTTTTATAGTATTTAGTTTTTTAAATTTATAAATTATAATCACTCAAGATACAAAATTACAAAATTATTTTCATTATCAAAAAGTGTTGCTTATTTTTTTGTTTAAATAAATAATAATGTTTAATTCCACAAATATAGTAATATTTTTTTAAATACGTATATTTTTTTTATAAAAAAATAAAAAAAAATTATAACAATAATCCTAATGTCATCAATTACAGATAGTTATGTTTTTTTTATTAACCAAGAGTCAGAAATTTAGATAGTGCTGTTAGAAAAAATTAATTTTTAAAATGAGAGTTAATTTCTTTTGCTTTGTTGAAATAGTATTGTGCTTTATCATTATCTCCTGCTTGCTGATATGTAACACTTAAATTATATAATATTTGAGAATCGTCAGGATTTAATTTAACAGCATTCCTTAAATAAAAAAACAGAACTATCAAGATTATTTTTTTGGGTTTGACAGCAAATATTGTTAATTAATTGATTTTCAAAAAGATACATTTTGAAATTGATAAAAGTTGTCCCCATATTTTGCAGTTTTGCAAAATTTATGATAGTTCGCTGTCAAGTGAATTCATTTTCTTCAAGTGCTGCTCTGATAATCAAGCAGGACTAACTCTTTTTTAAAATACATCTCTATATAATTTTTGGGGATTAGATCACTTTTTTGAACTATATTCAATTTAAAATTCGGAAGAAATATTTTTTAATGAAAAATATCTATAAGCAGTTCTATATTTTGATAAGGTATATTAAAATATTTGCCAATATATTTACTGGTTAATATTCCATTGTATAGATATACACCTTGACGAATGCCTTTATCATATTTAATTAAATTTTCCATACCACCTTCTTCTCCCATCTTTAAGAAAACAGGGGCAAAGAAATTACTTAAAGCATAAGAAACAGTATGAGGAACCATAGATGAAATATTTGGCACACAATAATGCGTAACGCCATACTTTTTAAAAACGGGTTTAGTATGATTAGTAATATGTGAAGTTTCAAAGCATCCGCCCTGGTCAATACTTACATCAATAATTACAGAACTGTTTTTCATTTCTTTTACCATATCTTCGCTAACAACGCAAGGTGATCTTCCTTCGGATGAATGGATAGCACCAATAACAACATCAGCAGATTTCAGAGCTTTGATAAGTACTCTTGGTTGAATTATTGAAGTAAAAACTCTTTTATTAAGGAGATTTTGAATTCTACGTAATTTATAAATAGAATTATCAAAAATTTTTACTTGTGCACCAAGTCCTAATGCTGCACGGGCTGCATATTCTGCAACTGTTCCTGCACCTAATATTACAACTGCTGTTGGTGTTATACCTGAAAAGCCACCAAGCATACTTCCTTTACCATAATTAATATCACTTAAATAGTTGGCTGCTATTAAAATTGAAGTGGTTCCTACTATTTCACTCATTGAACGTCTTACTGCAAATTCTCCTGTTTTATCTTTTATATATTCAAAAGTTATGGCTGTTATTTTTTTAGAAATAAGTTTTTTAAAATAAATATCACTTTGTCCTGTTAAATTCAAAGCAGATATTATTGTTTGTCTTGTTTTAAGCAATTCAATTTCTTTAACAGAAGGAGGAGCTATTTTTAATATTATATCAGATTTTTTATAAACATCTTCTGGTGTATATACTATAGTTGCTCCGGATTCGCTAAATTCATTATCAGCAAAATGAGCAGATTTTCCTGCATTGGTTTCAACAATTATATTATGTCCATTTTGTGCTAAAAGCCCAACAGCTTTTGGAACTAAAGCTACACGGTTTTCCTGAAAAGCTATCTCTTTAGGAATGCCAATAGTTATACTTTTTTTATGTCTTTGTATTTCAAGTGTCTCCTCTTGTGGCATTATCTTGCCTAAGCCGGAAAACAATACTTTTTTTGATTTATCTGAATCCATATTTTTTTTAATAAAAATTAAATTAAAAAACAAAATTAATCTAATTATTAAAATTAAAAAGATAAAAATGTTTTAACCTGAATAATTCATAAACTAAAAAATCCAGACTTCTTGAAAATTTGGAGATACAAAAATAATAAAACCTTATAACATCCGTAATATCAAGTGATTATATTATATATAAAAAAATAAAACCACTCATTCACACAATTTTATTTGTATTATATTCTTACATTTAAGGGGGCTTCTAT
>CAZOSY010000079.1:0-10686 GCA_964582565.1 uncultured Bacteroidales bacterium
TCTCTACGAGTAGAGAGGGGTTAGGGGTGAGTATAAAAACAAAAAAACAAAACAGTAAAATTTAACAATTTAACAATAATTTTCAAAAAAATATAAACATTATGAAAAACATAAAATTTGTCTCTTTTGTAATAGTATTATCATTAATACTTTTTGCTTGTAACTCTGGTAAAAAAAAGAAGATGGATAAAATTCAGTTTAGTGAAAAAGAACTGTTTTCTGATACTGTTAAAATAATTAACAAAGAAAAAATAGCAGAGCTAGTCAAAAAATATGAAGATTTTGCTAAAAAATATTCTGAAGACACTATCGTTCCTGTTTATTTATTCAAAGCTGCTAATCTGTCAATGAATTTTTTTAAACCTGATAAAGCAATTAAATTATTTGATAAGATTTTAAATGATTATCCTGATTATAAAAAATGTCCTGAAGTGTTATTTTTAAAAGCATTTGTTTATGAAAACAATCTGAAAGATTTAGCTAAAGCTAATAAAACATATAATGAATTTTTATCAAAATATCCAAAACATGTATTGGCTGAATCTGCAAGAATATCAATTTCTAATCTTGGCAAAAGTCCTGAACAAATTATTAAAGAAATAGAAGAAAAAATAAAACTTGATACTATCAATGCTGAGCCAACAGCATCAAATAAAAGAATGAATTAATTTCTAAACTCTTGTTTAAGAAAAATTTTTAATTCGTTTGGTTTAACATTTGTAGTTAATTTGCCGCTCTTACTATATGAAATTTGTCCTGTCTGTTCAGATACCACAATTGTAATTGCATCTGATTGTTCGGTAATGCCAACAGCTGCACGGTGTCGTAATCCAAGATTAACAGGAAATTTTGTTTTTTCTGTTGATGGAAGAATACATCTTGCTGCTTTTATTCTACCCTTATCAATTATTATAGCTCCATCGTGCAAAGGACTGTTCTTAAAAAAAATATTCTCAATTAATGATTTTGATATTTTTGCATCAATAGTTTCACCTGTTTTAATATACAGTTCAAGTTCATTTTGTTTTATAACAACAATAAGCGCACCAACATTTTTATTAGCCATTTCTTCACAAGAATCTACAATAGCATTTATGTCAAGTAATAAAGATTTGCTGGCTTTCCATTTTGAAAATAAAAACCTTAATGGCATTTTTCTAAAAAAATCGGGATTACCTAATAAAAGCAAAAATCTTCTAATCTCTTGCTGGAATACAATGATAAGAGCTATTACACCAACGCCAACAAAGCCACCAAGTATTTCACTAAGCATCTCCATTTTTAAGGCATCTACAAGTTTCCATAATAAATAAAAAGCAACAATACCTATAAATATATTTATTGCAACAGTGCCTTTTATCAATTTGTATAACTCGTATAAAAGAAATGCAACCAATAAAATATCAATAATGTCTATAATCCGTATAGGTATAAATAATTCTATCATATAAGTAAAGATAATAAAAAGTTCAAAAATACAAATATATTTTTATTTAAAATGGCAGATTCAAGTTATAAGTGCGACATTTTTTTCAAAATCACTTAAAAAACTAATAACAGGAGAATTGTATTCTATTTTTTTTAACTGTGAACATATACTTTTATTTCAAATCAGATAACATTTGTTTTTGATTATATGAATTTAACGCTGAAGTTATTTTTATTGCTTCAAAAGCTTGTTTGACATCATGAACTCTTAATATATTTGCTCCTTTGAGCAGAGCTATTGTATTTAAAACACTGGTTCCGTTTAATGCCTCGGATGGTGTAATATTTAACAACTTATAAATCATTCTTTTTCTTGACATACCTACAAGAACAGGAAGTTCAAAAATTTTAAACATATCAAGTTTATCAAGGATTTCATAATTATGTGCAAGTGTTTTACCAAATCCAAAGCCAGGGTCAATAATAATATCATTTACACCAATTTCTTTTAATTTTTTTATTTGTTTTGAAAAAAACAAAATAATTTCTTTAACAACATCTTTATATACAGGATTTTTTTGCATGTTTTGTGGAGAGCCCTGAATATGCATAATTATATAAGGCACATTAATTTTTGCTATTGTCTTAAACATTTGAGCATCAAAAGTTCCACCTGAAATATCATTAATAATATTAGCACCATTATCAACAGAAAGCTTAGCAACAGATGCTCTGTAAGTATCTGCAGAAATACATATATCAGGAAATTTTTTTCTGATTTTTATTATTAAAGGTATTAATTTTTGTATTTCTTCTTTTTCAGAGACCTGTTTTGCACCCGGTTTTGTTGAGACAGCTCCTATATCAATTATCTTTGCACCCTGGATAATCATTTTTTCTGTTTGCTTAATCTGTTTATATTCAGAAGTATATCTTCCGCCATCATAAAACGAATCAGAAGTTATATTCAAAACGCCCATCACAACAGGATTACTAATGTCTAAAATTTTTCCTCCATAATTTATTGTCTTCTTTGAATAAAAAAATGTATTTTTATTTTTTAATTTTAATGTATCCATTAATGTGTTATTTTTAAATTTGTATAATTTTTTTTTGGCAAATATACTATTAGAAAAATGAATAAAACATCAAAACAATTTGAATTTATAATTTCAGAATGTAAAAAGGTCTTTATTAAAAAAATGAAGGACTATGGCACTGCCTGGAGAATATTAAGGATGAGTTCTATTACAGACCAAATTTTTATAAAAGCCCAACGTATCAGAAGCATTGAAGAAATAAAAGAAAAAAAAATTAATGAAGGTATTGAGCCGGAATATACTGGTATAATTAATTATTCCATTATGGCTTTAATAACCTTAGAGCTTGGTAATGACGAAAACATTACTCTTAAAAAAAAAGAAGCTGAAAAACTATATGTTAAATATATTTATAAAGCAAAATCTTTGATGCAAGATAAAAACCATGATTATGATGAAGCATGGCGGGATATGCGTATAAGCTCATTAACAGATATAATATTAATGAGATTATTCAGAATTAAACAAATTGAAGATAATAAAGGAGAGACAATTGCATCAGAAGGTATTGATGCCAACTATTATGATATAATTAATTATGCAATATTTGCACTTATAAAACTAAAAGAGAAAAATACTTTAAGTTTTAAGGGGAGTTCTAATAATTGGTTTTGTATATGAAAGTGAGCGAAAAATATCAGTATGAGGCGGAGGGTAAAATATTCCGCAGCCATAGCTATGGTGAGGAAAGATTTTGCCCGACAACGAAATAATGATATTTTGCAGCCACTTGTAATAAAAAGTAATTATTAGAACTCCCCTAATGTGTAATTGTTCACACTTTATTTATTTATAACTATATATGCAAACTAAATTGTTAAACTGTTAATTGCTAAAATGTTAAGATTTTTATTTAAGCGACTATTTTATGGACTTTTAGTATTATTTGGAGTTGTAACAATAGTTTTTTTACTTTTTAATGTCTTACCCGGTGACCCTGCCCGTATGATGTTGGGACAAAGAGCTGATATTGCATCTGTTGAAGCTATAAATAAAGATTTAGGACGCGATAAGCCATTGTTTACACAGTATCTTAACTATATTAATGATTTATCTCCTGTGTCTGTTCATAACCAAAATGATAAAGAAAATTACTGGTATTTGGATAATTCTAAATATAAACCATATAAAAAACTTCTGCATCTATCAAAAAATAAAGTATTGGTATTAAAATATCCTTATTTACGACGTTCTTACCAAAACAAAAGAAAAGTATCTGATATATTACTGCAAGCTTTTCCTAATACAGCAATACTTGCTTTAACTGCAATAACTTTTGCTTTTATTGTTGGAGTGATTATTGGAATTTTTTCTGCAATAAAAAAAGATGGCTTCTTTGATAAAGCAGCTCTTATATTATCTGTATCAGGAATGTCTTTACCTTCATTCTTTGCTGCTATTATCATTGCATGGTTTTTTGCTTATGTGCTTGCCGATTACACAGGACTGAGTATGTCAGGAAGTTTGTATTCTATAGATGATTTTGGTGAAGGAGAACATCTGGATTTAAAAAATCTTATCTTACCTGCTTTTACTCTTGGCATTCGTCCTCTTGCAATAATTGTTCAACTTACAAGAAATTCATTGCTGGATATTTTATCACAGGATTATATAAGAACAGCAAAAGCCAAAGGTCTTGGCAATTTTAAAATAATATATAAACATGCTCTAAAAAATGCTTTAAATCCTGTGATAACAGCTGTGTCAGGATGGTTTGCATCTCTTATGGCAGGAGCCGTATTTGTAGAATATATCTTTGACTGGAAAGGTCTTGGCGTTGTAATTGTTAACTCTCTCGAAAAATATGACTTCCCTGTTGTAATGGGAGCTGTGCTTTTTGTATCCGTTATTTTGGTCTTTATTAATATTTTGGTAGATATAATTTACGGACTATTAGACCCAAGGATAAAATTAAATTAAGAATTATGATTTTAAAAATAGAAGCAGTATAATATCTTTGATGGCGGTTTGGTATCAATAGAAATTAGGTTTACATTAAACCAACGGGTTAAATCATATACAATTTACATCTTTACCAACTTAATATGGCTCCTGCGGTCTTTTGTTTCCAAAATGCAGTAATAAATGCCGGAAGCCAAAGCAGAACTCTTGATGGTTATATTATGAATGCCTTTTGAAAGCTCATTGTTAACTAATTCCAATATTTCTGTTCCATAAATATTGGTTATGTATAATCTCACATTAGTTGTTTCCTGAATGCTGAATATTATTTGAGTGGAGTTGTTGAAAGGGTTGGGGCGGTATTCAAAGACAGTGCTGTTTTTATTTTCTGATTTTTCTTTTATACAGAATCTCAGCACTTCCGTTACTTCCGTCCCGCACCTGCGGGATGCATTTTTTATTTTATGGCATAGATCCATAGGAATGACTATGTCACCATTCTCCGAAGGTTTGTAGTCCGTAGGACTCCTACAGAGAGTCCTGTGGACCTACGGAATCACCACGAGCTTATCTGCTGCAATCTGTTTATTTCCTGCTGTTGCACGGTAAAAATAAATTCCTTCTTTAAGTGAAGTTGCTGAAATTGCAAAAGTATTTTTCCCGCTGTAAAGTGTATAGTTTAAAAGCTTTTTACCAAACATATCGTATATTTCCAGAAGGACTGTTTCGTTTACGGGTATTTCGTAACTTACCTGCATATTGCCGTTGTTGGGATTGGGAAAAACTGAAATATAAGTGTTTCCTATAATATTGTTTGTAGTGTCTCCCGGTAAACTGTTCTTTGCTGATGTTTTGCTCGAATCCTGTTTTTTTAACGAATCTATTTTGTTAGGTTGAATAATATTATTGGCGGTATTATTAGCATGTGGATTTGTACGAAATGTTGGCGTGGTACAGGCAATCCCTTCGTCAATATAAGCATGGAAAGAACATCCTGAATATGCTGCAGAGCCATTTACTCCTGAAGTTACAATAATTTTCTTTCCTGCTGTAAAAGTTACATTGCTCCCTGACTCAATAACAAAGTTGCTGGCAGTAAGAGTCTTATTTGCATGATAATCTACAGTATAATTATTGCTTGGACCATAAGGGTTATCAATAGTATATGCATCATTAATGGTAATATTATTCAGACTTAAGCTTTGACAAAGCCCTTCAAGATTATAGATAAACATATTTCCATCGTAATTCCTTAACGAAATAAGTGCATCTTTTGTCGGATCTATACTAAAACGAGCAGAGCCAATAATACCGTTCAACTGGTTTGTTGGAAAAGATTCTTTGTAATTATTTACGATTTGTGCAGATTCATTGAGTTTGAAGATGAAGAAGTCACCGTCATAATTGCGGTGAGCTATAATTTCATCAATGCCATCACCGTCGAAATCGCCTGATGTGATACCATTCCAATCGCTGTAATCGCCTGCAGCAGCAGTAAATATGGATAGTTGCACAAGTGTTGAATTGGCAAAATTGTAAATGGTAATTTCTATATTGCCGTTTGATGAATTATTTATTGTAGCAATTTCATCTCCCGGATTGCTATCAAAGTTTCCAACAGTAATACCTGCAAGGTTGCTGTTGATAAAATTATTGCCTGAATTTATTGCATCAGCAACAATTGTTGTTCCGTTGTAACGATAAACATATACATTACCATTATCATTGGAAAGAATAATTTCGTTTCCGGGATTTCCATCAAAATTTCCTGAAGCGATTCCTGTCCATCCGGTTATGTTTGTGTTAATGTTTTCAATCTGATCAATCTGATTGGTAACTACGTTATTTTGCTTGTAGAGATAAAGATTGCCGTCATTATTACTAATAGCTGCAATTTCATCTCCTACAACGCCATCAAGGTCGACAGCAGCAATACCTGCCCAAGGTGTGTTGCCAAAAGTTGCATAAGCTCGTTGGTTAATATGATTGTCGGCAGGGTCAAGATTATAAATTTCTATAGAGCCGTCTTTATTTCTCACGGTACAAAATTCCTGCGTACCATCTCCATCAAAATCTCCTCCTGCCACGCCTGCCCAATTAGCATCTACAAAAGTGCATCTGTTAACAGCCAATGGATTAAAAAGGTTTTCCTTTTCAGCTAAAAAAGCAAAAGCAGGGTAAACAGAATTGCCGTATATAGCCCTGTCGCAAAAAACATCACTGATTATCTGGTATATATCCGGGTCGTATTGAGAAAGGAATAAATAAAAATAAGTGGCTTCAGCAGGATTAAAAGTATTATCAGGATTGCAAAGTGTACCTTGACCAAATGTGTTTTCTGCAAAGCTCAATGGATTTTTGTAGATATGCTTGGAAAAAGTATTCGCAAATATTTGCATATCGGTCGAAAAAAATAATTTATTGCTTTGATTGTTAAAATCAGGTATGTTTTTTTGATAGCATAAATCTGCAAACCCCATTAAAAGAAAAGCATGCTGAATATCTTCAAAACAGTCGTCCTGATTAATGTGATAGTACCATGTATATGAAGAAGCATCATTTATATTTGGCTCAAGTTCTCCACGTACTATTGAAGCAATTTTTGTTGCTTTCTCCAGATATTGTTGTGCCAAAGTTGAATTTCCTGATGCATTTTCTATGAGATACATTTCTGCTAATAATTTTCCCATAGCACATTGCTTATTTATTACATTATTTTTAAGATAATCGTTACTACCACAATCCTGATTTAAAGTGCCTTTATATCCGTTAGTATTATCACACCAATAATAAGTATTTAAATAATCAACACTTTGCTCTATCCTGTTTTTCAGATACACAGCAAAATCATTATAGGTTTGCAAGTTGTAATATTGAAACGGGTATGGCTCGTAACCAATTGCTTCAACTGGCAATACATTTGATTGCAAGTTCGGCTCTTCATCAAGAACTAAATGAACGAACTGTGCCATAGTATAACTGATAAGTGCTGTATGAATTATTTCTGCTACATAACCTGAGCAATCACTTTTTACTGACGACCAAACAGGTGCATTATTTACTGGCACTGCGGATAATTGTGGCTGACATGAAGTACCTGCTACTTCGCTTGAAAAGTATTGAATTTGATCATCCCGGTGATGTTGGATTCTGATAGTGTGAATGATAAACTTATCTAACCATTTTATATCTTTAGATGTGTTGTACATAGATAAAAAAGCATCTAAGTAAATCCGCTCTGTTTGATGCAGAGTATATGTTTCGGGAGCAGAAAAATTTGTGGAGAAGGAATTTCCGTTGCCTATAAGTGGTTCGGTCGCTTCAAATGCCTCACGATAGGTTTGGGAAAAACCAAGCATCGGAATTGCAATAAGAATTAATAAATATTTTTTCATACAATAAATTTATTTAAAATGATAAATAATTCCAACGGGAATGCTTGTGCAGTAGAAGAAATTATCTGTGGATATTGGTTTATTATTTACATATTTTCTTGTTGTTGTAAAAGTGCTTAAAAAAGAATATTTGAATTCAACACATATATTTAATGATATCCTTTTATTTATTTCTTTGAGTACTGTACCTTTAAATACCCAGAATGGTTGATATATAATATAGTCAGTACGCCAATTCTTTTGGGAAATAAATTTAAATGGTGTGCCCGTCTCTTTAATTACTTCTCCATTTTCCCATTTACGTTTAGTAGTTGTTAAGAAAAAACAATAAATAGCAGGGCCGGTAGATAGTTCTAATGCATATTTTTTATTTTTAAAATGATATCCGAGTAAAAAAGGAATTCCGATATGATAATAATTAGATATTTCTTTATATTTTATATAGTTACTGGCATGGAACGGCATCTGTCCTTCTCTTATGTATCCCAATTGCAAAAAATCCAATCCTGTATTAATAATAAATTTTTTAGTTGCCTGAAACTTAAAAATTACTGAAAAAGATAAGGGATTGATCTTACTTCGGTATTCAGTTTCGCCATTTTGAGAATAATTATTAAAATAAAACTTATCTGGTTTATAAAATGGCTGTCCATGCGGAAATATTTGCCAAATAGGTTTTTTATGAGGTAAGTCCGCATCATTGTAATTGTAAAAGGAATAATTAGGAGCATAATTAAAAGCAACACTCCATCTACTATTTTTTTGCGCAGTAGAATCTTTTTTTTCTTGAGCAAAGCCGCAGCAGACAAAAGATACAAATAGTAGTGTAAAAAATAGTTTTTTCATAATTAGTTTTTTCTAATTTTCCTCATGCGGGTTATGATTGCAAATATTGACCATCTTAATAAATATAGTATAATTATCAAATTTATTGTACAATTATTTTCTTCTTATTAAAATACAAGCAGTATTGGCTATAGTTTGATTTTGTTGTATCATTATCCAGTACTTCAAACAGAATAGATTTTGCCACAGAATTAATTTTCCGGATATATACGGTATCTCTTTTTGATTTTGATAATTGTTTTAGTTGTTCACTATATTCATTATAATATGATTTTCCTTTTCCACTTGTTGCATCAGTAATGATTGAACTGATATTCTTGGAATGGATATTAAAACCATACAGAATCAATCCTGTTACAACAATAGATATATAGAGTTTTACAGGATAATTAATATTAATATTTTTATGAATCAGAATATTATTGTTAAGCCATTTCGTAAAAATAAAAACAGCACTTAAGAAAAATGTGTAACTTACAATATTTACGACACGTTCTGGTGGACATCCCCCAAGTTTTTCAAATATCGCATAAGGTATTAATAAAACTATATAAATGAAAATGAATAAAACTGCATTATTTTTAAAAATATATGATTTTAATTTCAGGTTTATCTCAATACTCTTATCAGAAATAATAATAAACAATAATGAAAATAACAGAAGAGGCGATTCGACAAACCATGCAATAGCATCTTTAAAGAAAGCCTTATTTGAATAAAAAAATATTTTCGCCAAATTTAATGTGTCATGTGTATAATTTTTTCGTTCATAATTGCCAGGTGCAACAAATAAAATAAAAGAGCCGACAATCACTACAATAATTGCTAATAAAAGTTGCTTTCTTAATTTTTTATTGGAGTATTGAATAAATAATAAATATACAAATAATAATATCATTAGCAAATCTGTTATTTCATTAAAAAGTGTGAATAAAAACAATATCAGGAGTCCCAATAACCGGAATATTATTTTATCGCTGAAAAAGAAATACAAACTCCAAAATCCAAGTAAAATTGGAGCAGTATATGTAATACTTGCAGGTAACCAATAAAATGCGGAAGAAACAGAAGCAAACATTTGAATAATTGTTAAAATAAAAATAGCTACTATAAAATAACGTTCTAAATTGCTGCTAAACACAAAACATTTTTTTACGAAAACATAGACTGTAATGCAAAAAGAAAATATTAAAAAACATGAGAATAACTGATATGCCCAATTGTTTCTTATAAAATATTCGCCAAAACTTAAAATAAAAGTTGGAATTATTCTTCCTGACCAATGTAAATACCAATACTTTTGAGCTTCAATAATGCCCAACTGTTTTGTAATAAAAGCATAAGTATATACATCAGCCTCAGCAGAGTTAAAAAAACAATTAATGATTAAACATACTATCATAAAGATAGCAAAAGCTATAAAAAACCAAAAATAAAACCGCTGAAGCTTATTTAATCTATTTGGATAATCTATCATTTCAAAAATTTTATGTTAAATGGACTGTAGATTTATTTTACTTACTTTTTTCGATTTTTTCAAGTTTATTTTCTAAAATTTCATATTTTTTTTCAAGTAAATTATTTTCTTTTTTAAATTCATCTATCTGCTCCTTCAATTTTTGATTTTCTTTGTAAAGATCAATAATATCTAATGTGTTATCTTCAATGTTAGAAATAAATCCACTCATTGTTTTTCCAACCTGTAATCCATTTGTTTCAATATCTTTTCCGGAATCAATTTCAGGAAGATGACCATTCTTTATTATATACTCTGATTTTTCCTGCCACGACATACGTTTATAATCAGGATTAAGTTTACAATCCCACCATTGTGCCTGCACAATCCATTCTGTTGAACGAATAGTACCGCAAACATCTAATTTATAATCCGGACGACCTGTTCCAATACCAACATTACCATCATCGCTAATAAATAGATAATAATTTCCAAAACCATCAGCTTCACCTGACAGATTATGACTACCCGATGGTTTCCAGAAATTAAGCCCGCTTTG
>CAZOSY010000080.1:0-10657 GCA_964582565.1 uncultured Bacteroidales bacterium
CGGAGTTATTCATATTTTTTCCCTTCAGGAAAAATATTTTTAATACAATTTTAAAAAGTTATGCTTAAATGTAAGAATGTAATACAAATAAAATTGTGTGAATGAGTAGTTTTATTTTTTATATATAATATAATCACTTGATATTACGGATGTTATAAGGTTTTATTATTTTTGTATCTCCAAATTTTTAAGAAATCTGAATTTTTTAGTTTATACTATTACTTTTTAAAATCTTGTTTTTTTAGCAAGTTTTTTTTTACTGAATCAACCCTGAAACAAGTTCAGGATGACGTTGTTCAGCACAAATTTTTGTAAATATAAAGCTATTATCTTGACAATTTAATTATGGAATGGTTTCTATATATATAATGGTTAAATGGTTTTATGGTTAGATGGTTTAAAATGTTAAAAATATACTTAAAATGGTTAAATTACTCACTTTGTTCGTGAGATCGCTTCGCTAAGTTGTTAAACTGTTAAATTGTTGTCTTTTTATCGCATTAATACTCTTTATGATTGATTTATAACAATTTAGCAATATAACAATTTGACAATTATATCTAATAAAAAGTTAAAATTCTAACCGTTTGCAGTATATAAACCAATAAAAAATTAACCATAAAACCATATAGCCATAAAACAATAGGATGTTTCATAATTAAATTGATATAATACTACTGCCTTTATTTTATTATTTGTTTGTAGCTTTGCTACGTTAAGAATTATTCAGGTTATACTACTACCCCGAAATTTTTTGTTTTTTAGTAAATTCAGAATAACTTGACCTCTGGCGGTTTGGTATAACTGACAATACGATATATAAAAATTGTCTGATTCCTGTTGTTAGGATTTAATTTATACATCACCCTATCAATAAATCCTGATTTTATTTTTGTTTCAAATTTTAAATCAAGAGACAAGGCATTTTTGGTATTTTTTATCCGTTTTTTGATATTTTCTTCTCCAAAAAAGAGTATAAATCTATGAGCATTTGAGCTTTGTTTGTTTTTTTTAATAATAAAATCATCAACAGGACTTTTTTTAGATACATCATAATAATTTACCCATTGTTTAATGTAATATCTCGGGGGCATTTTAGCTTTTCCATTATTTGAATCTTCCAATAATAAATATTCAATATTTTTATATTTGGAAAGATAAACCATTGATTCAACTCTTGACTTTTTGGAATATGTTGTAGAGATAACAGGTAATAACATTAAATTAATAACCCAAAATAATATCCATGAATATTTTAATATATATTTACTTTTTTTTAATAATTTTGATTTTTCAATAAATTCATTCCAGCCAATAACTCCGAGCATAATAACAAAAGGAACTATAGGCAAAATAAATCTTTCCTGTTTGTTTGGAAAACATGAATGAAAGACGAGAAAAATAAAGCAGGGCAAAAATATTAACAGATGTTTTTTCCATGTTTTAAAAAATCCAAAGAACAAAAAAATACTTACCGGAGGTATTAGCAACCCTAATATAAGCAATATATAACTATACCATGGGCTTGAAAGATAATCATATTTATGTATAAAATTATATCTGACATACTCGGTAAATTCAGCAAAAGGATGTCCCCAGATATAATAATCAATAATCCCCTGAATTAATATAAATGACAATATTGAACCAAAAGCAATGTATATTGATTTTTTCCATTCTTTTTGTATTAACATTGCTAATATAATTCCACCAACAAAAAGAGCTAACTGATATCTGACAGAGATGCTTAATCCCAAAATAAATCCGGTGATAATATAATAAAAGATTGATTTATTTTTGTTTTTATATTTAATTATTTTCCAGATGCCAATAAACAGAAAAGGAATACATACAATCTCAACTAAATTCCTGACACTCAAAAAAGGGATAAACCAAAACAAAGCTAATAATAAGCCAACTTGTTTTGCTGTTTTTAAATCAGATAATTTTTGTGTTATTTTAAATCCTAAAGACACTATTATCAAAGAAAATAAAGCATGCAAAAATCTTACAATAAACATTTTTTCCTGTGGGTCTGTTATATTAATAAATTTAAGGAACAGAAAAAGCAGATAATGCAAACCCAGATAAAACCAGCTATGGCCTGTGGGCATATTTTCATAAGAATGTCCGGGTAACCAATCGCTACAATTATCTACAAGCATTTGTGCCGGCTCAATAACCAAAAAATGATCGTCCTGCATACCAAAGCCCTTGGAAAATACTACAGCCAGTAATCGCACAATACCAGCCAGTATTAAAATAAATAATAATGGCTTTTCTTCCCAGTATTTTTTTAAAAAATGCATCAAATTAATATTAAATATCATTGGTGTCCGACTAAAAATAAAATTAGAATTTATAATAGTAGATTCCTCTCCGCCTCAGTCGAATCGGAATGACAACTTCATTATGTTGGGAAGGTGGGGGTAAGGACGCGTTTTACGCGTCCTTACCCCCACCCTGAACCCTAAATAACACTGTCATTCCGAGTGATAGCGAGGAATCTCATAATATTTAGAAACAATTTTACCTAAATTTTTAAATTTAGTCGGACAATAGTGATTAAATATAAATTGTAAATACCGTCAGGCAAGTGCCTGATCCAACGGTATAAAAATATAAAGCTAATACAATATTTTATTCTCTTTTTTTTCTAATACATTATTGTTGGCTTGATATAAATCATACTTTTTAGATTTTAAAGGTATTTTTTTATATTCTTTATCAACAAGTGTTTTAGAAGATTTCTCTTTTAAGAAATAATTATATTGACCAGTCCCCAAACTAATATAATAATGTCGGACAAAATAACCATGCAATGACCAGTCAGACCGCAAACAAGGTTCAACACCAACAACAGAACCTTTATGTACAACTTTTCCTATCAAGTGAACATCATGAATTTTATCTTTGTCTCTACTTGTCTTGCCTATTTGAAAAACAGAAAAAGTAATTACAGAAACCAAAAACACAACAGATATAATTTTATAAATTTTAAAAGAAAATTTATCTGTATTTATTTTTTTTATTAATTCATTTATACCCGAAGCCACAATAATTGCTATACCAATGGCATAAAAAGGAAACGACGGCACTAAATAAAATCCTCTTTGTTCACGAGTTATAATTAAAGGAAATGAAGCAGAAATCCCAATCAATATAAATAATAAAGCAGGTTTTATATATGTTTTTAATTTATCAAATTTAATAGCATTTATTTTAAAGATAATAAATAAAATTATGTCAAAAATAATAATAGGTAATAATTCCATAAATAATTTTTGAATAATATAAAATCTTGTATTTACATTGGAAACTGTCTGAATACTGTTAATTACTCTTTCAAAAAAATAAACAGATAAACTTTCATATATATTATCATTAAATAAAATTATAAAATATAATAATACAGGAACCAAAGCCAATATTAATGAATAGCCAAGCATTTTTAAAAAAGAAAATTTTCTATATATTATCCAGAAAATTCCGACTATGGCTATAGGAAAAAGACCAGGGAATCCTTTGCATAAAGTCCCAAAAAATATCAAAATACCTGAAAACACCAAATAAATAATAATATTATGTTTTGAGTTTATCCCTTTAAAAATTAAATAAGATGAAGAAAGTGTGAACATTCCCATTGTATTTTCTTCCATATTGTTAGAATAAGCCCAAAAACATACAGGAATGATTATCCAGTAAAAAAATGGCAGCCATCCTAATTTTTTTAGTTCTGTATCATTATGGAATACTTCTTTCCATATTAATATTATAAAATAGCCGGATATACAAGCAGTTAAGAAAGAATAAAACCTTTCAACATATATACTATCTCCCAAAATTTTAAAAAATATTGCCTGAATGCCAAAAGTCAATGGCGGTTGTTCATGGAAAAAAGTATGAAGTGTTTTGCTAAAATGAGGAAACCAAAAACTTCCTATCCCGTCTGCCAAATTTTTTGAAACGCAAGTGTATAATAATCCATCCATAAACATACCATCTTTTATTAATGTTGGAACAATTAAAACAATAAAAGAAGCTATGGCTATTAACCAGAAAGGCAACTGTTTTTTATTCATAATGTTTATTATGTTATCTAACCCTGACAGATAAATTATAAAAACAAAAGTTTAAGAATTAATTTTTTTGACTTTAAAATATTATCAACTAAAGGATTGTAAATCAACTAATTTTTTATACACACCATTTAAAGTTAATAACTCTGAATGTGTTCCTCTTTCTACTAATTTGCCTTTTTGCAAAACAATAATCTCATCAGAAAATTGTATGGTAGATAATCTGTGTGCAATGACAACAGAAGTTCTGTTTTTCATAAGTTTTAATAATGCGTCCTGAACAAGACGTTCTGATTCTGTGTCTAACGATGATGTTGCTTCATCCAGTATTAATATCGGAGGATTTTTTAAAATAGCACGGGCAATACTAATTCTTTGCTTTTGTCCTCCTGAAAGTTTGTCCCCTCTGTCACCAATATTTGTTTGATAACCATTTTTCGTTTTCATTATAAAATCATGTGCATTAGCTATTTTAGCTGCTTCAATAACTTCTTTTTCATCAATATCAGGATTACCAAAAGCAATATTGTTAAAAATAGTATCATTAAATAGTATAGATTCCTGTGTTACAATACCCATTAATCCTCTAAGGTCATCTATTTTGTAATCTTTAATTGGAACTTCATCAATTAATATTTTGCCGGCACCAGGGTCATAAAAACGAGGTAACAAGTCCACAAGAGTAGATTTGCCTCCTCCTGATTCTCCAACAATAGCTATTATCTTACCTTTTGGAATTTTAATATTAATATTATCAAGAACTGTTTCTTTTTCATATTTGAAAAAAATATTTTTGTATTCTATACATTTTTTAAACTTTTTAATTGGCAAAGCATTTGGTTTTTCTTCAATAACTTCCTCTGCATCAATAACCTGAAAAATTCTGTCAGCAGAAGCAAGTCCTTTTTGAATACTATAAAATCCTGCTGCAAATGTCTTTGCCGGTGGAATTATCTGAGAAAAAATAACTATATAAGTTATAAATACCTCAGCACTAATAGAAGAGCTTGAAGATAATACCAATCTTCCGCCAAACCATAATACAATTATAATAACTAATGAAGATAGAAATTCACTAAGTGGTGATGACAAATCCCGCCTGCGATACAAACCTATCATTAATCTAGTATAAGAATCATTTAATTTACTAAATCTATTATTGAAAAAATTAATTGTATTAAACGCCTTTATAATTCTTATACCTGATATAGATTCTTCAATTACTGAAAGTATCTCAGCTATTTTTATCTGCCCTTTAATTGATGTCTTTCTTAAACTTCTTCCTATCCTGCCAATAATAATTCCTGTAACAGGTAAAATAGCAAAAACAAATAGCGTTAGTTTAGGACTCATCACAGCCAGGGCAACAAAATAAGCTATTATAGTAATAGGGTCTCTGATAATCATCTCAAAATAACTTAATATAGACCATTCTACCTCTTGAACATCAGTAGTTACCCTTGATATAACATCTCCTTTTCTTTTTTCAGTATAATACGAAATAGGAAGAATAAGTATTTTATAATAAACCTGATTACGGATATCTTTAACAATACCATTTCTTATGTTTGCCAAAAAATATATTGCTAAAAACCGGAAAAAATTTCTGGAAAAAAATGTAATAATTAAAAACAAACAAATAAATATTAATGCATCAACTTTGCCTCTGCTTTCAATTATATGGCTAATAATATAATTCAAATAATTAATAATTGTATCATAATCAAGTGAAAAAGACGGTGGGGAACTAACAAGTTTAGTTCTGCCAAATAATAAACTTAAAAACGGAATTAACATTACAAAAGAAACAAGTGAAAAAACGACAACTAATACATTAAAAAAAATATTTAAAAAAGTATAACCACGATAAGATTTTATGTATTTGAGTACTCTAAGAAAAGTTTTCATCTGCTTATATTTTTGTAATCACCTTATTATCAATTAGTTGCTAATTTCAAAGTTCCAAACTACAAGTTTCAGGTTCAAGGTTTCAAGTTCAAAGCACAAAGCCTGCCCTGTGAAATTTACCTTCCGGTAAATATTTAACAGGTTCAAAACTCATAACCCATAATTTTTAATCGTCTTTGGTCATGGATGTTTCATAAATTAATATATTTTAAAATTCATGCGGGTATGCTTCTTCAATTTTTATACAATTTATTCCTAATGAATTATCCTTTGCCATAAGAAAATCATTGCTGATAATTTTTAAATCTGATTTTATTTGATTAAAATTAAGTCGGTTAAAATCAATCTTTTCTATATCTTTCAGCCACTCAACAGGAAACTCATCTATTCGTCTTAAAACATCTATTTCATTGAGAGCTGACTTTGCTTTAGCATCCATAAAAACATCATACCAGTTAAAATTATAATTTTTTGAAATACAAATAATATCAAATATATCTTTTGCTTCATCGCGTCCTATAATAGCACTTATTTTATTTGATAGAATATTTCTAACATTATCAACAAGTATTTGTTTGAATAGAATAGGTTTTGAATACCTGAAAGCAACATCATTAACAAATTCTACTTTTAACCATATTTTTTTTCCTTTAATAATAAAACGGGCAAATTCTTCTCTGATAAATGTTAATTCTTTATCTAATTGAAATTGGTTTTGAAATTTTTTATAAATATTATCAATATATTTGGGGAAATTAGTATTATCATTAACAAAGAAATCTAAGTCCTGACTAAACCGGTGATTTAAATAAAATCTTCCAAGTGCGGTGCCTCCGGTTAAATAAAATGGGAAATTTAATTTATTAATAAAGTCCAATACTTTATTTTGAAGCTCATATAATTTTTTGCAATCTTTGTTTTGCATATTTGTAATCTCTTATTAATGATTTGTGTCGTAATCTTTGTATTACCGTATCTGTCAATAGCGAAATAATGGTCTCTTTTGGAAATAATCTGACAATTGTAAACCAAGGAAAATTTTCAAGAATTTTTTTAAATAGAGTTTCTTTGGTATAATGTCCCAGATATTCTCTTTCTCCATTAAACAGTTCAAGAACAGATTCCGGTGAAAAATTATAATCCCATATAAGCTGAGTAAACACTTTTTTTTGAAATGAAGTTATTTGTTTGCTGGTATTCATTTTTTTATTACTTTTTTTGTCTCTACATAGTGTTTAAAAAATTAAAACTTATAAAATTTCGCAGAGATGTGTGTTGCTTAAATCTATACCCAGCCATGAAGAACTGGGCTAATCATAATAAAATATAATCTAATTTAACAATTTAACAATAGAGTCTGCTCCGAAAAGTAGATATTTACTTATTTGTCATGCTGAACTTGTTTCAGCATCTTTTGATATTATTGAAATTAGAGATTCCGAACTAAATTCGGAATGACACAATTTTGACTTTTCGGAGTGGACTCACAATTTAACAATTTAGTTTCATTTTTTACTACTAATTTTTATCTTTACATTATATATCAAAGTTAATTCCTGTATAATTTTCAGGTGTAATTTTTTTCAGTTCTTTTTTTACTGAATCAGGAACATTTTTAAGAGAATCAATAAAATTACAAATAATATTCCTGTTAATCATTGTATTGGAACGGGTTAATTTTTTTAGTTCTTCATAAGGTTCGGGATATCCTTCCCGTCTAAGAATTGTCTGAATAGCTTCGGCTATCACAGACCAGTTTTTTTGCAAATCATCCTGTAAAATCTCTTTATTAATAATAAGTTTATCCAAGCCCTTTAATAGTGATTTAAAAGCAATAATAGTATGAGCGAAAGCCACTCCTGTATTTCTTATTACAGTAGAGTCAGTAAGGTCTCTTTGCAATCGTGAAACAGGCAATTTGGCAGAAAAATGCTCAAGCAAAGCATTTGCAATACCAAGATTGCCTTCTGAATTTTCAAAATCAATAGGATTAACTTTATGAGGCATAACAGAAGAGCCAACTTCTGAATTATTAATTTTTTGTTTGAAATAATTCATTGAGATATATGTCCACATATCTCTGTCTAAATCAATGATTATAGTATTAATTCTTTTTAAATTATCGCAAAAAGCCGCCATATTATCATAATGTTCTATTTGAGTAGTCGTCTTATAACGATTAAGACATAAAACATTGTTCACAAAATTATCAGCAAATTTTACCCAGTCAATATCAGGATATGCTATATGATGAGCATTAAAATTGCCTGTTGTGCCACCAAATTTAGCTGAAAAAGGAATAGATTTTAATTGCTCAAACTGATTTTTAAATCTTTCGGCAAACACAAAAATTTCTTTGCCTACATTTGTAGGAGAAGCCGGCTGACCATGAGTATGAGAAAGCATTGGTATATCTTTCCATTTATAAGACATATCTGTTAATTTATCTGATATTCTTACCATTACTGGTTCTAATATATCTTTAAAAGCTTTTTTTAAAGAAAATGGTATAGCCGTATTATTAATATCCTGTGATGTTAACCCAAAATGAATAAATTCTTTATATTTTTTTAGTCCTAATTCATCAAATTTTTCTTTTAAAAAATATTCAACTGCTTTTACATCATGATTGATAGTTTGTTCAATTGTTTTTATATTATTAGCATCTCCAAGGGTAAAATCTTTGTATATTTTCCTTAAATCTTCAAATTTTATATATTTAGGACTGAAATTTTTTAGTTGTGGTAAAGGAATTTCGCATAAAGCAATAAAATATTCAACTTCTACAAAAACGCGATATTTTATAAGCGCATATTCTGAAAAATAGTTCGCTAAATCTGAAACTTTATCTCTATATCGTCCGTCAATAGGAGATATAGCTGTTAATGATATAAAATCCATAAATTATTATATTAAATTTAATGCAAATATACTATTCTTAAAATTATTTAATGATAAAATATATATATCTTTGTAAAATCAATTTATTTATAAAATTAACATTTAAAATTTTAAACTTATGAAAAAATCATTACCCTTTATTTTAGTAATTTTAATGACATTATATTCTTATAATGTAAAAGCACAAGCAAAAAAAAATGTCTTCTTTGAACATTTTACAAATGCAAGTTGTGCACCTTGTGCATCACAAAATCCAAGTTTTAAAGCTAACATATTAGACCATAACAAAGGTCGCATTCACCATATTGCATACCATGTTAGCTGGCCTGGCTCAGACCCAATGAATGCATATAATGCATCCGAAGTATCATCAAGAGTTACTTATTATAGTGTAACCGGTGTGCCTGATATGATTATGCAGGGAAACAAATATGAAGGCAGCCCTGTTGGTATAACACAGGATATGATTAATAATGTATCATCAGAATCAAGTCCAATAAGAATAAAAGTAAAAGAAACTCCTAATGGAATAGACAGAGATGTAAAAGTAACTGTTTATACTGTTGGCATTCCTCCAACAGGAAATTTAAAAATAAGAGCTGCTGTTATAGAAAGTGAAATTAATTATGCAACTGCACCAGGGTCAAATGGAGAAAAATATTTTCCTGACGTTTTTAGAAAAATGCTGCCAAACACAAATGGTGAGACATATACTCCTGCTGCAACAGGCGATTCTGTTGTTTTTAATTATTCTTATACTTTAGACACAGCAATATGGGATACTACAAAAATTTATGCTGTTGCTTTTATTCAAAATGAAACAACTAAAGAAATTATAAATTCCGGCTCCCCTGTTGACCCTGAATGGGAATTAACAACTATAGACCAAACATTTGTCAAAAGTTTAGGCGGAGATACCAGTCACTTTACTGCTAACCTAATCAACATTGGGAATATATCAGGCAATTTTAGAATTAATTTATACGCAGAACATCCTTCTGACTGGTCAGTTTCATATACTTATAATTCCATTACTTATACTGACTCTGTTGATATTATTTTGCCCGCTGATACAAGTATAACTGTAAATATTGATGTTAAAGCTGGCTCTACACCGGCAATAGGAAACTATTTGTTTAGTATGAAATCATTGGATGATACAAGTTTTGCCACACAAGTATTGCAGTTTAATGTAATTTATGGCGTTACTGATTTAGTTATTAATAATCAGGGATCATGGACAGGCGGACAGCCGTCTGATTTTGAAGATGACTATCTTAACGGATTAGATTATGCAGCAAATACAACTTATGCTGTTACTTCTTATCAGGTATTTATGAAAGGTATAAAAGCAAATCAGTTAACAGATGTTAATTATATTTATTTTAATGCAGCATGGACACTTCCTACTTTAACTGATGAAAATGTAGCTGTTTTCTCTGATTTTCTTGATAATGGAGGACGCCTATTTATTGCAGGACAAGATATTGGATGGGAAACATGGAATACGAGCTATCCTGTAGGGACATCTGTTACTAAAGCATTTTATACAAATTATCTAAACGCAAGCTGGGCAGACGATGGTAGCTCTTCTAATGACAGTATAATTGCTAATACATCTGACCCTGTATTCGGTTCTGTTAATAGTTCAAAATTAGTAAATATCTATGGCTCCGGTAATATGTATCCTGACGAACTCTCTCCTGAAGGCAATGGCTCTGCTATACTTTATTATGATAATACCAAGACCAAAATATCGGCTGTAAGAG
>CAZOSY010000081.1:0-10588 GCA_964582565.1 uncultured Bacteroidales bacterium
TAATACTGTTTTTATATTAATTTTTGAATACACTCTAAAAAATCATACTGAAACAAGTTCAGCACAAATTACTGAAACAACCCTTAAACAAGTTCAGGGTGACGTTGTTCAGCTTTATATTTCTAATTTCTCAATCTTTCCATATTTCAAAGTTTTAATTGCTTTGGTAATAATTTCTTTTTTATCCGACAAATTACAGTTAGCCAAAGCTTTGTCAATATTTTTAAAGTTAAAATATTCAATTAATGTAAAATTGACATCTCTTATTTGAACAGAATCATCTGTTTTGTTTATACTTTTTGTTTTTAATATATATATCATTAAAAATCAGATTGCTTTTTTTAGTTCAAAGTTCAAAACTCAAGATTCGTAATTTATTGCTTTGTTGTCTTGTCATTTTTATTTCAGTTTTATTTGTTTTATGATTTAGGATTTGTGAAACATCTGTCTTGGTTTGTATCAGAGATATTTCCCGTGACAATCTTTATATTTTTTTCCGCTTCCACAAGGGCAAGGGTCATTGCGTCCTACTTTTTTTTCAACATGAACAGGTTGTATTTTTCGTTGTTCTCTTGTATCTTTTATAGAACCTAATTCAGACCTTCTTGTTTCCAGTTTGTCCATATCTATTTTTTCCGGTTTTTTGGCTTCTTTAACATCTTCGGCAGAACGGAGAGGGAGATTTCCTTTTACAATAAACGAAGTGATTTCCTTGTTTATTTCTTTAAGCATTTTGGCAAATAATTCAAAGGACTCAAATTTATATATTAATAGCGGGTCTTTTTGTTCATAAGTAGCATTTTGGACAGATTGTTTTAAATCATCCATTTCACGAAGATTCTCTTTCCATAAATTGTCAATAATTGAAAGTGTAATACCTTTTTCAATGGCGGTCATTACTTCTCTACCTTTTGTTTTGTAAGCTTGCTTAAGGTTTGTCAATACTTGCAGAGTTTTAACTCCATCAGTAATTGGGATAGCAATATTTTCGTATCGTATATTACTGTTTTCATATACATCTTCTATAATAGGATATGCTTGTTCTGATATAATTTTTGATTTTTGTTTATAAGATTTATAAACAATATCATAAAGAGTTTCTGTCATTTTGTCCGGATTAAATGACAAGAATTCTTTATCAGAAAAAGGAGAGTCAATACCAAAAGTACTCATCAGTTCTAATTTGAATCCGTCAAAATCTCTTGTTTCCTGATATTCAATAACTGTTTGGTCGCAGACGTCATACATAGTATTTGCAATATCAACAGATAAATGGTCTCCATACAGAGCATGTCGTCTTCTTTTATATATTACTTCTCTTTGAGAGTTCATAACATCATCATATTCAAGTAATCGTTTACGAATACCGAAGTTATTTTCTTCTACTTTTTTTTGTGCCCGTTCAATAGATTTTGTAATCATAGAATGCTGTATAACTTCTCCTTCTTTTAGTCCAAGACGGTCCATCATTTTAGCTATTCTGTCAGAGCCGAATAGTCGCATCAGATTATCTTCCATACTAACAAAAAACTGTGAAGTTCCTGCGTCTCCTTGTCGTCCGGAACGTCCTCTTAGCTGTCTGTCCACCCGACGTGATTCATGTCGTTCAGTGCCTACTATAGCAAGTCCACCTGCCTCAGGCACACCTTGTCCAAGTTTTATATCTGTTCCTCTACCAGCCATATTAGTTGCTATTGTAACGGTCTTAGGCATTCCTGCTTCTGCAATAATAATTGCTTCTCTTTGATGCAACTTTGCATTAAGAACATTATGTTTAAGTCTTCTTAAATTAAGCATCTTGCTTAACAGTTCTGATATTTCAACAGAAGTTGTCCCAACTAATACAGGACGATTATTGTTTACAAGGTTCACAATTTCTTCTATAACAGCGTTATATTTTTCTCTTTTTGTCTTATATACCAAATCTTCTCTATCACTTCTTATAATAGGTTCATTAGAAGGAATAACAATAACATCTAATTTATAGATATCCCAGAGTTCTCCTGCTTCTGTCTCTGCTGTTCCTGTCATTCCTGCTAATTTATTATACATTCTGAAGTAATTTTGTAATGTTACAGTTGCATATGTCTGTGTAGATGCTTCTACTTTAACATTTTCTTTTGCTTCAATAGCTTGATGAAGTCCATCGGAATATCTTCTTCCTTCCATTACACGTCCTGTTTGTTCATCAACAAGTTTAATTTTATTATCAATAATGATATATTCATCATCTTTATTAAAAAGCGTATAAGCTTTCAGCAGTTGATTGACAGTATGAACTCTTTCAGATTTTATAGAATAATTCTGTAAGAGTTTATTTTTCTTTTCTATTTTTTCTTTAGCTGGCAAGTTTGAATTTTCCAATTCTGCAATTTCTTCTCCAATATTAGGTAAGATAAAGAAATCAGGTTCGTTAGAGAAAGAAGAAATAAAGTCGTAACCTTTATCAGTTAGTTCTATACTATTATCTTTTTCATCAATAACAAAAAACAGTTCATCATCTATAATGTGCATATTTTTATTTTGTTCTGCCATATAGAATGCTTCTGTTTTTAGCATTTGTGCTTTTATTCCCGGTTCGCTCAGAAATTTAATTAATGCTTTATTTTTTGGTAATCCATGAAAAGATCTCAGGAGTAATATTTTCCCTTTTTCAACATCTTTTTCGTTTGTCCCATCTTTTATTAATCTTTTTGATTCTGAGAGTATGGAAGTAAAAAATCTTTTTTGAGCATTATATATTTTTTCTACTATAGGTTTAAATTCATCAAATTCGTGTTTTTCTCCTTTTGGAGTTGGTCCGGAGATTATTAGAGGAGTACGTGCGTCGTCAATAAGCACAGAGTCAACTTCATCAACAATAGCATAGTTAAGTTTGCGTTGGACTAATTCCTCGGGGTTTCGTGCCATATTATCCCGCAAATAGTCGAAACCAAACTCATTGTTAGTGCCATAAGTAACATCAGCAAGATAAGATTTTCTTCTTTCTTCGGAATTTGGTTCGTGTCTATCTATACAGTCAATAGTGAGTCCAAGGAACTGGAGTAAGACGCCCATCCATTCAGAGTCACGTTTTGCAAGGTAGTCATTAACAGTAACAATATGCACGCCTTTACCTGTAAGGGCATTAAGATATATAGGGAGAGTAGCAACCAATGTCTTTCCTTCTCCTGTTGCCATCTCAGCAATTTTACCTTGATGAAGAACAACTCCGCCAATAAGTTGAACATCATAATGAATCATATCCCATGTTATAGTATTTCCTCCTGCTATCCAGCTATTGTGATAAGATGCTTTGTCTTCGGATATTTCAACATTGGAATATTTTGCTGCAAGGTTACGGTCCATTTGTGTGGCAGTAACTTCAATAATTTTGTTTTCTTTAAATCGTTTTGCTGTTTCTTTTACAACATTAAAAGCTTCAGGAAGAATTTCGTTAAGGGTCTCTTCATTTTTTTCTATGATTATTTTTTCAAGTTCATCTATTTTTTTATAGATTTTTTCTTTTTCTTCAATACTGATTTCAATTTCAGAGTTAGGTTCAATTTTTTCTTTTAGTTCTTTTATTTGAGTTTCTTGTTTTGAAACATGAGAAGCAATATTATTTTTAAATTCAATTGTTTTAGCTCTGAGTTGATCATTAGTAAGTTGGGATATAGTTTCATAAGAGTTATTAATTTCTTTTAGTATGGGATTAAGTTCTCTAAAATCCCGTTCCGCTTTTGTCCCTAAAAATTTTCTTAAAAGTTTGAGCATGATAAATAATTATTTGTTGGTATTATTATACTTATTATTTTTTGCCTTAAGGTCTGTGAAGCGCTCACTAAAAAAGACAAAATGTTAAGATAGCTTAACAGCACAAAAATACATTAAAAAAAAATAATGTATATAATATTTTATGATAATTTTTGATTAGTTTCTAAAATAAAATAGTATGGATAGCTATTTATGCAACAGGAAATAATACTGGCTCATTTTATAAATAAAAAACAATTGATTTATATTCTACACAGAATAACATAAAAGGATACAATTTTCATGCTCTGAAATAATCAGATAATTAGAATAAAATTAAAAAAAATCACTATTGTCCGACTAAATTTAAAAATTTAGGTAAAATCGTTTCTAAATATTATGAGATTCCTCGCTATCACTCGGAACTCTATATAACACTGTCATTCCCAACCGCCAAAAACGGAGAAAAATCTACTATTATGAGTTCTGATTTTATTTTTAGTCGGATACTAATTAAAAAAATAATCAGATTATATTATACCTCTACAATTATAGTAAAAATTAATATTCATCTTCATTAAAGAAGAAATCATCTTTTGTTGGATAGTCAGGCCATATATCTTTCATACTTTCATAAGATTCACCTTCATCCTCAATTTCTCTCAGATTTTCTATAATTACAGAAGGCAGGCAAGACCTGATACTATAATCAATTAATTCATCCTTTGTTGCAGGCCAAGGAGCATCTTCTAACTTTGATGCCATTTCTAATGTCCAATACATTTTTAATAATTTTTTTGTTAAAATTTTTGCAAAAATATACTTTTTTTAAAATAAAAAAATAAAAAATAAAAAATATTATAAAATATAATATTTTTTACATGAAACAAATTAAAAATCAGACGATTAAGTTTTTTTGCAAATTTATTTTTTTTTAATCTCTTTATGTTTTTAAAATATCTCAGATGTTTATTTTATATTTGATTTCTTTTACATTCAAATCTTTTGCTAGTTTACGGGCAAGGATAAAGAGATAATCAGATAAACGGTTTATGTATTTGATATTTATTTCATTGACATAATAGTCATGTCTTAGTTTAATAATTTTGCGTTCGGCTCTGCGACATACACATCGGGCTATATGGCAATATGATACAATAGTATTTCCACCTGGAATAATGAAAGAATCCTGTTTTGGCAGGGTTTCGCTTATTTTGTCAATTTCTTTTTCAAGCAACAAAATATCCTTATTGTTTAATAATGATAATTTTATGTCTTTTTTGTCATCATAAGTAAGTAAAGAGCCAATGACAAATAATTTTTTTTGTATTTCTATTAAAAGAGCTATTGTATGTTTATCAATTTTCTGACCACGAATTAATCCTATATACGAGTTTAGTTCATCAATTGTGCCATAAGCTTCAATTTTTGGATGATATTTAGGAACTCTTATCCCTCCAATTAAAGATGTATCTCCTTTATCTCCTGTTTTAGTATATATCTTCATGTGTTTATGTTTTTGCAATTAGTTTTACCCGTGAAATAATTTTGCGTATTTATCCTGAATAATTCTTTTTTCATATCTTTATGAAAATTTAATTTTACAAAGATAATAAAAATGGTTCACTTTTATATCAAACTTAGGGATTAATAATTATTTTACTTGAATAATAATATTTGTTATCGTTTATAGAAATAATATATATACCTTTCGTAAATCGGCTTAAGCTGTATGTTTTGATTAATTTCTTATAAAAAAATTAAATGAAATATCTATTGATTATCAGCAGTTTATATTTTGCTATTTAGTGTTTGTCCATAATGTCCGATTTCTTCGTTATGCTTGTCTTTCAAATCAGTCATTTACAAAAGTAAACTCCTGATTTTCAAGACTGCGCAAGCCTCGAACTCGAACATTCTGAACTAAACACTTACTTTATGAACAGACACTATTTAGATAAAATTAAGGATATTTATCAAAATATTGAGTTATGCAACAACCACTTTTGTTAGTGGCAGTTTATTCCTTAATTAATTTTTCAGTTTTAATCTGAATTCCTTCAGAACTAATTTTAACAAGATATATTCCAATACGCAAATCAGATATATTAATCGTGGTCATACTATTTTGTCCCTTTGTCACCTTTACTCTTTGCCCTATTGGGTCATAAACCTCTATTAATATACTTCTATTTAGTTTATTTTCTACTGTAAAGCGATTGTGTGCTGGATTTGGAAAAAGATGGATGTTATTCATTAAGAAGTATTCATCTTTGATATCAGTGATTAAATGACAATCAGTTGAATCATTCTCAAAATAGTATAACTCGTCTTGATTATTTTTAAAACAAAGTAGATCATAATGTTGCTCAAAAAAAGGTGTGATAGGAGATAGTAAGCCTAATGTACTTCCAATTCCTTCGATAAGATATTTCTGACCAAAACCAGCATTGTCAAGATGATATCTTTTAAGATAAATATTATTTACAAGTACGGAATCAATATTGTCAACTATGATTATACTAAATTCAGATTGATTATAAACAAATGTTTCAGGAAGCGTATCATTCAGATTTATATTGAAGTCATACAATAGGATTTCGTTTATTGAATCCTTCGGGACATAGAATACTTTTTTATGTGCTAGGTCATTTCTGTAACAGCCATGATAACCCGTATTCCAGTAGGTCCACGTTTCATCAATGGGATTTCTGTCTTGGCCTGACAAACTGATTTTTCGATATAATTCAGTATTAATTAATGTGTCACCTGTAACAATATATTGATATTCTGAACAAATATCACTTACACCATGAATGTCAACACAACTAACATATCCATATTGAACTTTCCAATATCCATCGATGGTTGGAAAACCATGATAAACCTGACCGTTTGAATTTCCTGTCAGTAAAAGGATTAATACTCCGATAATAATTATTAATTTACTCATTTTAGTTTCCCTTCCTGTTTTAGTTAATTATTATTTTTTTTACTTTTATAATGTTTTTACTTTGGACTTTTACAAAATACATTCCTTTAGAACAATCTGACAAGTCAATTTTTTCTAAAATAAGACCTGTTTTATTAAATTGCTTATTATAAACAAATTGTCCGTTTATATTAGTAATTTTTAATGACATATCCTCTTTATTTGAATTTTGTATGTTTATATTAAATGTGCCATTACTAGGATTTGGATATATCCGTATCAAATTGGAAGTTACTATTTCGTTAACTTTTGTGATAACATTACCGTTTTCATCTGTTTTTATCAGATAAACATCATTTCCACCGTTGCCAAAGCTAGATGTGGTTCCTGCAATAATATATCCATTATCATTTGTTTGTTGAACTGAATGTCCTACATCAGCTCCCGTGCCACCATAAGTTTTTGTCCAAAGTGTATCTCCATTTATATCTGTTTTTATTAGATAGACATTAGGATATTGTCCAATAGTACTATAAGAAGTATATCCTACAATGATATATCCATTATCATTTGTTTTATAAATAGAATATCCTACATCTCTATAAATACCACCAAAAGTATTATACCATTGCTGGTTGCCATCAGAATCAATTTTTATTATATATATATCATCCTTTCCACTACCAAAGCTACTTGTGATTCCACAAATAACATATCCATTATCATTAGCTTTTGTTATTGAAAAAGCAACATCAGCACTTGCTCCACCATAAGTTTTAGTCCATAAAGTATCTCCATTAATATCTGTTTTAATCAAGTAAATTTTCTTCATTTCAGCATCATAATTCTCTGTTCCACCTGCTATAATAAATCCGTTATCATTTGTTTGTAATACAGATTGTCCATAATCATCATCATCGTTTGTTCCACCGTAAGTTTTTGTCCACAATGTATCTCCGTTTCCATTTATTTTAACTAAATAAACATCAGATTTAGAAAAATAATTATCTTTTATATAACCAGTAATAATATATCCATTATCATTGGTTTGTTGAACAGAAACCCCTACATTATAATTTGAAGTAAAAATTTTAGTCCAAAGAGTATCTCCATTAATATCTGTTTTTATTATATATGTATTTTTAATATCAGGAAATATACCAGTACTAGCAACAATAATATATCCGGTGTCATTTGTTTGTAACACAGAAGTTGCACCATCATTAAGTGTATCGCCAAAAGTTTTGGTCCATAGAGTATCACCATTTTCATCTGTTTTTATCAAATAGACATTAGCTCTAGTACTATCACCAAAACTTGTAGTACTACCAGTAATAATATATCCATTATCATTTGTCTGTTGCACAGAGGAACCTTGTTCTGAGTCAATTCCGCCAAAGGTTTTTTCAAAAGTGATTTGCCCAAAACAAAACTGCATGCTTACAGCAAAAATCAGTGTTAAAAGTATTTTAGGTTTCATAGTTTTATGTTTTTAAAGTTAAAAAACAAAGATACAAAAAAATTGGTTGATAAAAAAACAGTAAATATAATAAAAAAAATTGGTTTAAGCAAAAAAATATTAAATTTTAAAAAATTTTTTTTAATGGTTTTTAACTCATATTACAATTTAATTTATATTTGTTATGATCAATAGTCACAAACTATTGTTGTTTTTTAGGCACAAGTTACAAACTTGCGCCAGCTGGTTTGTCCTCACGCGCAACTTTATCGGCACTCGTTACAAACGAGCACCAGCTGGTTACAAACTTGCGCCATCTGAATTTAGGTCATTGGAATTTATTTGAAATTTACTCACTATATTCGTGGGACAGCTCCGGAATTCCTATATATCCATGCTGAAGGATTGTTTTCTGATTTGATTATAGCAAGTTTAATTATAGCTTGTTTTTTGTTATCATAGTAACAGTAAGCAACACGTTGTAATCCGCTTTTTGTTTTTCCTATAAAATGTGCATCAAAGCCCTTGTTTTTAAGATAAGATAAAAAATTTTCAGCATTTTTGCTAACACCAAAGCATCCACCAATTATATAGTATTTTTTTTGTATTTCTGTATGATTTATTATATTTGAATTTGATTTAATAGATTTATTTGCTTCTGTCATTTTGGTATTATTATCATTTACTTTTGTATCAGAGTAAGGAATTTTTGTCAAGTAAACGTCTGATGAATTAGTTTGATTTTGATTTTTATAAGGGTTAAAAATGTTTGTTGTGTTAACTGATTTTAATGTATTTGTATTGTTATTTTTGTTTGCTTTTATTTTTAACGATTCTCGCGGAACAACGTTTTCATAAGATTTAAAATAAGAAACAATATTAGTATAGTTAGTATTAATGTTATCAAAAATATTTTTATTAAATTTTATATATAATGTTATTCCTATTAATAATAATATAGAAGCTGCAACAGCTAATTTACTATTTAAAGAATATTTTTTTTGTTGATAAGCAGTTTGTTTGTTAATGAATTTTTTTTCAAACTTTTGTTGTATATTTTGTCGCTCTACAAGAGGAGAATGAAAACTTGTAAGTCCGAATGAATCATTTAGATAATTAACAGAAGTATCAGGAGCAAATTGTAAATTGTTTTCAATATCAAGATATAAAGTGCCTATTTTAGGTAGTTCTATATGTTTACCATCTTTGAGTTCTTTGTTAAGTTCTTTTACGAAAATTTGAATCTGTTCATTAGCTTGGACAAAAGATATATTTTTTGTATTTGATATGTAATTGGCAACTAGTCCATCATTATTTTCAAGATTAGCATTAAAAACAATTATCTTAGAAGGAGGAAAGAAATAATTATTAACAGGATTTATTTTAGATGATGAATATTTTGTTAAAAAGCCGCCAAAATTCGGAATAATTACACAATCATATTCATACAGCAATTCACTTATATATTTAGATATATCCATTTTATATATATATTTTCAATAAATGTCCCGATAAATACAAAATTTACAACGGGATTTATAATATGCTAAATTAAGAAAAAAAAACATTGATTTTTATAAAAAATTATTAATCTTTTTCAAATCTTCCGGTGTGTCTATAGATAAGCTATCATAGTCAGTATATTCAATATCTATTTTAAATCCATTTTCAATCCATCTTAGTTGTTCTAATGATTCTGCTATTTCTAAAGAAGATGGTTTTATCTTTGCAATAATTTTTAAAACATTGGTTTTGTAAGCATATAATCCAATATGTTTATAATAATTATGTAGATTCAGGTATTCTGATTTTTCTTTTCCTCTGTAAAAAGGTATAGGAAAACGGCTAAAATATATTGCTTTTTTATTTTTATCAGATACGGCTTTTACTATATTAGGGTCAAAAAGTTCTTGTTCCTGAGAAATTTTTTTTAGTAAAGTTGCTATTTGGACATCTTTATTTTTAAAGCAAGATGCAATTTTTTGTATTTGACAAGAATTTATATATGGTTCATCACCTTGTATATTTATTACTACATCCCATTTTTTATTTGGATATATAGAGTATAGTTTTTGTATTGCTTCATAACATCGTTCTGTTCCGTTTCTATGTCTTTCAGATGTCATAATCACATTTCCCCCAAAATTTTTAACATGTGCTTCTATACGTTTATCATCAGTAGCAACAACTATATATGATAAAACATCTGTTTTATTTGCCTGTTCATAAACTCTTTGAATTATTGATTTTCCTTTAATCATTGCAAGTGGTTTGCCGGGGAAACGAGTTGATGCATAACGCGAAGGTATTATCCCTATATATTTCATTTTTTTGGTTCTGTGGTTATTTTAATGGATAAAGATATAATCATCCTTAACGTAGCAAAGCTACAAACAAATAATAAGATAGTAGCAGTAGCAGTGGCAGTGGCAGTATAATCTATTATTTTGGGGTAAATTTTT
>CAZOSY010000082.1:0-131 GCA_964582565.1 uncultured Bacteroidales bacterium
ACAATCAATGACAATCAATGACAATCAATGACAATCAATGACAATTAATGACAATCAATAACAATCAATGACAATCAATGACAATTAATGACAATCAATGACAATTAATGACAATCAATAACAATTAATAA
>CAZOSY010000082.1:231-10546 GCA_964582565.1 uncultured Bacteroidales bacterium
ACAATCAATGACAATTAATGACAATTAATGACAATCAATGACAATTAATGACAATCAATAACAATTAATAACAATCAATGACAATCAATGACAATTAATGACAATTAATGACAATCAATGACAATTAATGACAATTAATGACAATTAATAACAATCAATAACAATCAATGACAATCAATGACAATCAATGACAATCAATGACAATCAATGACAATCAATGACAATCAATATATAAAATGGCTAATTTAAAAGAAGTTAGAATAAGAATAGAATCTGTAAAATCAACACAGCAGATAACCAAAGCAATGAAAATGGTGGCAGCATCCAAGTTAAGAAAAGCTCAGGTTGCTATCTTAAAACTCCGTCCTTATGCTTTTAAGCTAAAAGAAGTTATAAATAATATAATTGAAGATAAAAAATATTTAGAAGCCATTGAAAAATCAGGCAGTTGCCTGACAAAAGTAAGAGAAGAAAAAAAAATATTATTAGTTGTTATTGCTTCAAACAAAGGATTATGTGGTGCATTTAATTCTAATATTATAAAAGCTACAAATAATCTTATAAAAGATAAATATTCTAAACAGGCAGATAAAACACAAGGTGATTTAAGCTTGATTTGTATAGGCAAAAAGGTCTCTGATTTCTATACAAAAAATGAATATAATGTTGTTGGAACTTATGACCAATTGTTTGATTCATTAACATTTGAGAACATTATTCCTGTTGCTGAAAAAATTATGAAATCTTTTGCCAATAAAGAGTATGATAAAGTTGAAATTATTTATAATGAATTTAAGAATGCAGCAAAGCAAGTATTAACAACAGAACAATTTTTGCCTGTTATATTTGACCATACAGAAATTTTAGAAAAAAAGGGAAATAAAATTCCAACAGATTTTATCTTTGAGCCAAACAAAGAAAGAATTATTAATGAGTTAATACCAAGGACTTTAAAGATACAGTTTTATAAAGCATTATTAGATTCCAATGCTTCGGAACAAGGTGCAAGGATGACTGCTATGCATATAGCTACTGATAATGCAACAGAAATGTTAAAAGATCTTAAACTATCATATAACAAAGCCCGCCAAGCTACTATTACCAAAGAAATGCTTGAAATTGTCAGCGGTGCCGAAGCTTTAAAAGGATAACGGTTTTTTATTTCATGAGCCCTGACTTCCCGTAAATTAATACATTTCCGTCAGTCATCAAGTGTATCACTGATAGGTTGCTCTCCGGTAGAGCATATTTTCGTTTAGATTGACAAAACAAAAGTATATTTAATTAATATTATAAAAAAAATATTGTTAATAAAAACTGCCTCCTTTTTGTCCACTTGAACAAACTCAGTTAAAAACAGCCTCCTTTTTGTCTATTATACCTAAATTTGTAAAATAAACAAATTTATTTATACAGATGTTGCCAAGCATATAAAAAAACAGCAATTAGTTATGCAATTGATATAAAATAATTGAGTTATATACAAATAAAATAAGTCATATTTAATTATTACAATGAAGAATTTTATTTTTCATATTGGCACAAAAAAAATAGAATGAAAAATATTGTTTTATTTACTTTTTTACTTATTGTAAGTAAAGTATCAGTATCTCAACCAACAGGAAATTCTTTGGTATTAAACGGATACAACGACTTTGTTGAAATTCCTGATAATAACAGCTTAGACCTGAAATGTTTTATAAACATTTACTTAGCAGCTCTTCAAAATATTGCTATCTATTAAAACAAATCTGTCAGGTCTTTTTTACATTATAATTCAGTCATAGTTCCGTAGGAACTTTCTATTTGTATCCCTGAACTTCCGTTCAGGGATATATATTGTAAATACATTTTAAGTCCCGTTGGGACGACCTGTAATTTGTCAATCATAAAACTCAAAAAGATATTTTTCGTCATATTCAATCTCAAATTTAGCAAGAAATTCAATATATTCCTCTTTAAATATTTTCTTTTTATGATGTTGTTGTTGCTCCATTATATATCTTATAACATTATCTATTTGTGAATGTGAGTATGTAAATGCTCCATAACCTGTTTGCCAATGAAATTTTGAATTATACCAATTTTTATCATTAATAAATTTTGATGAAACTGATTTTATCTCCTGAATTGTTTTTGAAATAGAATATGAAGGATGTTGTCCTAAAAAAATATGAATATGATCTGGCATATTGTTTATTGCAAGCATTTTGCAATTACGATTTTGTGCAATACCTGTAATGTATTTCTGTAATTCGTCGTTATGTTCTTTCTTTAGAAAGTTAATTCTTCCTTTTACTGCAAAGACGTAATGAACATAAGCTTGGATAAATGAATTTGCCATAATATTATTTTTTAGGTCGTCCTTACAGGACTTTATTTTTATCGTTATTTATTTACACTGCACTTCCGTGCAGTGCTACAAATAGAATGTCCCTATGGGACAGATATAATTAATTTTATACAAATTAAATTATCATTCTATTTTATATTTTCCCAAAGAAATAAATTTTTGAAAAGATGCTGTTATTTCTCCTCCACAATCTTAATCTCTTTTTTATTTAAGCCATAAAGCAGTGCTACAAATAGAATGTCCCTATGGGACAGATATAATTAATTTTATACAAATTAAATTATCATTCTATTTTATATTTTCCCAAAGAAATAAATTTTTGAAAAGATGCTGTTATTTCTCCTCCACAATCTTAATTTCTTTTTTATTTAAGCCATAAAGTTCATAAACCAATTTATCAATTCTGTTTTCAGCATTATCTATGGCTCTTTGGAGTTGCTGGCGCTGGGTTTCAAGATTTGTTTTATGGAGCTCTTTGTCAGTCATTTTTATTTTTCCAAATATACAACTTTTTTGTTATTTTTTCTATTTTAGTAAAAAAATAATGAAATTTGATAATACTATTTCTTAATTTTGCTTCAAATATTAAAAAAACTTACCAATGAAATTTAAAACAGGAGATAAAGTAAAATTTTTGGATGAAACAGGCACCGGTATTATCACAAAAATTATTAATGATAACATTGTAAATGTTGCTATTGAAGATGGATTTGAAATACCTACACTTATAAATAATCTAATCAAAATAAATGATATTTCAAACAATATTAATGATGAATATTGCAATGATAATTTGTCAAAAAATAATGATGTTGAAGATGATGATTTTCAAAGAGGAATAATACCTTTAGAAAACTCTTATTCAAAAGATAAGGAAACTCATGGGATATATTTTGCTTTTATCCCCCAAAATCAGGTGTCTTTAATCACAGGATATATTGATATTTATCTGATAAATCATACAGACAGCAAAATATTATATAGCTTATATTTAAAAAAATCAGAAGAAGAAGAATATCTCGGAACCGACTATGGAATAATTGATTCAGAATCAAAATTGATAATTGATACTATTGAAAGAAAGGACTTGGGAAAATGGGAACAGGGATTAATAGAAATTATTTTTTATAAAATTGAAAATACAAAAATTATCCAGCCGGTAAGTAAAAATTTTAAAATAAAACCTGTTAAATTATACAAAGAAGATAATTATAAAAATACATCTTTCCTTAAAGAAAAAGCTTTTATATTAATGTTAAGTGAATATTATAAACAACCTCTAAACTTATGGGAAAAAGAACTTAATAATATAGATTCAGGAACAATAAAAAACAAAATATTAGCTGCCAAACTTGAAGAGCCGGATGAATTAAAAATTTTTATTAACAAACATATAATTGATTCAAACTCAGCTGAAGTAGATATGCATATATGGAAACTCACTGATAACTACTCAAAAATGACAAATTATGAGATGTTAAAAATTCAGCTTGGTTATTTTAAAAACTGCTTAAAAAGTGCAATGCTGAATCGTTTGTCTAATATTGTTTTTATTCATGGAGTAGGAAACGGAACTCTAAAAAAAGAAATAATAAAAATTCTTGACCAATATCCTGAAATTGAATATAAGAATGCTTCAATGTCTAAATATGGTGTTGGCGCAACAGAAATTAAAATACATTATAATTACAAATAATATATCTGCAAAAGAGTTATGAATTATTAGTTATGTGCTTTGAACTGGAAACAAAAAACTGGAAACTTAAAAATTATGAGTATTTTTGTTCATTTTAATTTGTTTTAATTTGTATATAAGTTAAAAATGTAGGAACTTTGCTGAATTATATACTGCTTTTTATAAAAAACATAAAATATTTTCCTGTTAGAAGTAGTTATAACACTCATAACAACTATTTAAAAACTTGTGATGAACTCGTTTCAGTATTAATAAATTCGTTCCGTATCAGTATAAAAATAATTGTTCTTTGAAATAAAACAACAGTTTGTTCTATCGCTATTATATATTTTATATGATAGAGGAAAGTCAGGGCAACACAGAGCACCATACTTCCTAACAGGAAGGATTTCTCTTTTTTTATTTTTCAGGAAATACAGATAGTGCCACAGAAAATAACCGTTCCGATACATTGTATCAGAATAAGGGTGAAAACGTGAGGTAAGAGCTCACGCTGATTATAGGTAACTATAATTAGGGGCAAACCTTATGGGTTGAAAGGTCAAATATACCGGGGCTGAGGGCTGCTCGTCCAATCCCGGAGGGTAGACCGATAGAATATGATGGTAACATCATATCCAGATAAATGATAGAAATCTTATTTAAAAAGGTTATTAAGATACAGAACCCTGCTTACAGAACTGTTGTTTTATTTTTTTTAACAAAAATAAAGTTTATCACTCAAAAATAATTATTACTTTTAAACTTTTTAATTTTAATTAATTGAATATGCACAAAAAAATTATATGTCTTTTGTTTTTTATTTCTTTTTTCCTTGGCAATTGTGTGTTTGCACAAAAAACAGCAATATATCAAAGTCCTGATAATGATTACAGGTTGGCAATAGAACTATTTAATAAAAAAGATTACGGAGCTGCACAAAAAATCTTTGAAAATGTAATACAAGAAACCGAAGATGTTAATTCTGAACTTATAGCTAACTCAAAATATTATTCAGCAATATGTGCAACAAAATTATTTAACAGTGATTCAGAATACCTGTTAACTAACTTTATAAATGAGCATCCTGAAAGTCCAAAAATAAAACGCGTTTATTTTCAGCTTGGTAATTTTCAGTATTATAAAAGAAAATACTACAGCTCTATCAAGTCCTACAACAAAGTTGACATCTATGACCTTACAAATGAAGAATTAGCAGAATATTATTTCAAATTAGGATATAGCTACTTTAGATTAAAAAAATATGACAAGTCAGAAAAAACTTTTTACGAAATCATAAATATCAAAAATAAATTTTCAAACCCTGCCAATTATTATTATGCACACATTGCTTATAAAAACAAAAACTATGAAGTTGCTTTTAAAAGTTTTCAGAAACTTCTGAAAGATGAAAATTTTGGTTCAATTGTGCCATACTATATAATACAAATTTATTATCAACAAGAAAAATATGAAGAACTTATAGAAGTAGGAACTCAATTACTTAATAATGCAACAATTAAGAGAATGCCTGAAATTGAACGGCTAATTGGAGAATCTTACTACAAAACATCCCGGTTTGATAAAGCAATACCTTATTTAAAAATATATATAGAAAAAACAAAAAATATTGTATCACGAAAAGACATATATCAACTCGGATATGCTTACTATAAAACAGCAAACTATACAAAAGCCATCAACAATTTTAAAAAAGTTATCCGGATAAAGGACTCTTTATCACAAAATGCTTATTATCATATAGCTGACTGTTTCCTAAAAAATAATCAAAAAAAATTTGCCTGTGATGCATTTTTATCAGCATTCAAACTGGCTTTTGACAAAAAAATTCAGGAAGATGCTTTGTTTAATTATGCAAAATTATCTTATGAACTATCATACAACCCTTATAATGAAACTGTAAAATATTTTCAAAAATATATTAAACTATATCCAAATTCTCCAAGAAAAGATGAAGTGTATTCTTATCTTGTAAATCTCTTCTTAACCACCAGAAATTATAAAGCCGCTTTATCATCTATTGAAAAAATAAACCTAACAGACGAAAATCTTAAATCTGCTTTTCAAAGAATTACATATTACAGAGGTGTAGAACTATTTAATGATGGCAAAAAAAATAAAGCAATAAAACTGTTTAATAAATCTCTTAAATATGATTGTTATAAAACAATAACAGCACAAGCTTATTATTGGAAAGCCGAGGCCTTTTACAGAACATCAAATTTTGATTCAGCAATTGTAAATTATAATATATTTCTCCTTACACCGGGAGCATTTAGTTTGCCTGTATATTATACAGCCCATTATAATATTGGATATTCTTACTTTAAAAAGAAAAATTATGAAAAAGCTATTGGCTTTTTTAGAAAATATACATCTTATGAAAACAAAAAAGACACTAAAATTGAAAATGATGCTTATCTTAGAATAGCTGACTGCTATTTTGTAAGTAAAAAATATTATGATGCTATTGAATATTATGACAAAGCTATTAATTTAAAAAAAACAGATACTGACTATGCCATGTTCCAAAAAGCTTTGTCTCTTGGTGTATTGGCTAAATTTGATAAAAAAATCTCTGTCCTGCTCAATCTGCTTGATAATTATCCCAAAACAAAACTCGCACCTGATGCAAACTATGAAATAGCAAATACATATCTTGTCTTAAACAACAATGAAAAAGCTCTTAAATATTTTAAAGAAATAACTGATAATTATCCTTCCTCTAGCTATATAAAAAATTCTATGTTAAAAACAGGACTAATTCAATTTAATACTAAAAAAGATGAACAGGCACTGCAAACATTTAAAAAAATTGTAAGCAATTATCCAGGAACGACAGAATCAAGAGATGCTTTGGTTAATATTAAAAATATCTATATAGATATGGATAAAACAGAGGACTTTTTTGTGTATGTCAAAAATTTACCTTTTGCCAATGTGTCAAATGCTGAACAGGACTCTATAACATATACAGCAGCAGAAAACAACTATATGAATAACAATTGCAATAAAGCTATAACAGGATTTACAAACTATTTAAAAAAATTCCCTGACGGAATATTTACTGTTAATGCAAATTATTATAAAGCCGAATGCGAATATAAAACTGATAACATACAAGAGGCATTGAAAGGATATATTTTTGTAATTGCTCAACAAAAAACAAAATTTACTGAAAATTCTTTGCTAAAAGCATCAAATATATACTTTGAACTTAAAAATTATGAAAAAGCTTTATCATACTTTCTGAAATTAGAAGAAATAGCTGAATACAAATCTAATATTGTTAAAGCCCGTATCGGACAAATGGGATGTAATTTCCTGCTTAATGAATACAATCAGGCAATAAAATCTTCCTATAAATTAATATCAACAAAAAAGGTCTCTAATGAAATTATTCAGCAGGCACATCTTACAATAGCAAAATCAGCATTAAAATTAGATAGCATCGCCTTAGCTCAAACAGAATTTGAAATTACTATCAAACTTATAAATAATGAAGCAAGAGCAGAAGCTGAATATAACCTTGCTCTTATTCAATATAAACTTGAAAATTATAAAAAATCAGAAAAAATGATATTTGACCTGATAAATCATGTGCCTTCTTACGACTACTGGATAGCTAAAAGCTTTATACTCCTTTCGGATAATTATATTAAAATAGGAAATACTTTTCAGGCAAAGCATACTCTACAAAGTATTATTGACAACTACGAAGGAGCCGATATAATTAAAATAGCTCACGAAAAACAAAATGCTATCCTGAAATCTGAAAAAATTGAAGAACAGAAAAAAGCACAGCAAGAATTAGAAATCAAATTTAAAAACAATACACCGGAACAAAATTACCTGTTTGAAGAAAATTCTATTGAAGAAATTAATAACCTGGATTCATTAAATTTAGACACGTTAAATAATAAGTAATTATTTAGTGTCTGTTCATAAAGTAAGTGTTTCGTTCAAATGACAACTAAACCAGATACAATCAGAACAAAAAAAATACTATAAAAGAAAACTTTAAAAAATAATTTACTATGACTAAATATTTAAAAATATTTTATCCGTTTTTATTGACTTTATCTTTTCTTATTGCTAATAATTATATAACAAAAGCACAGGACAATGTCTATAATGAAGAAATTAATGTTATAGCTCCTTATGAGCCCAGTATTTCTGACGCTTTTAAAATAAACCGGAATCCTGAAATTAATGATACTATTATTAATATTCCTAAACTTACTTATTCTATAAAAACAAAAGAAATTACTACATCTTTTAGTCCTGAACCTATAAGACCGGCTAAAATGCTTGGTGAACCATTGGACAAACTTTATAAAGGTCTTATAAAATTAGGAATTGGAACATATACCACACCTTATGGAGAATTTTTTTATAATAAGCTTCGCTCAAAAAAATACTCTGGAGGAATTCATTATAAACATATCTCCTCAACAGGAAAAATTAAAAATTTTGCACCCTGCGATTATAGTAATAATGCATTAGATTTGTATGGGAAAAAATTTATTGGAATTCATACATTATATGGAAACTTTAATTATAACAGAGATGTTATACATTTTTACGGATATAATCCAGATAACTATACAAATCTGTTAAAAAATGATACAAAACAAATTTTCTCTTTATTCAAATTTCAGACAAAGTTAGAAAGTGCTTACCCCAAAAAACTTAATAAACTTAACCATTCTTTTGCCTTAAATTATTACAACCTCTCTGACAATTACAAAACCAAAGAAAACAACGTAAAGTTTAATTCTGAAATGTCAAAAGATTTTAAATTATTTAACTTTACAAGAAGTCAAACACTTGAATTAATAGCAAATGTAGATTATTATAATACAGAAGAAGATACAATTAAAACAATAGAAAACAGTATAATAAAAATTCAACCTTGTATTATCACGGAATTTAAAGAATTTGTCTTTAAATTAGGTATTAACACATCTGTAACAGCTTACAATAACACAGAACCAAAATTTTATCCTGTAGCTAATATAGATATTAATGTTGTTAAAAATGTACTTATTGCTTATGGAGGAATTACAGGAGGAATAAAAAGAAATAACTTTAAACTTCTGAGCAATGAAAATCCTTTTATCTCCTCAACAATACCTTTGGAATATACTTATAATAAATTTAAAATATTTGGCGGATTTAAAACCAGCTTTAGCTCTAACATTGCTTTTAATGCAAATATATCAAGCTCAAAAATAGATAATATGCCTTTTTTTGTCAATGATACAACAATAAAACCACAAAATAAATTTATAATAGTATATGACAATGTAAAACTAATTAATGCAAAAGCTGAAATATCTTATCACAAAAATGAAAAAATAGAATTGTTATTCTGCTCTAATTTCTATAATTATTCTTTTATGGAAAAAGAATGGAAACCTTGGTATAAACCAAACTTTGATGCTTCACTCTCTGTTAATTACAACATAAAAAATAAATTTATACTTAAAGCCAACATTTTTGCCTGTGATAAAATGTATGCTAAAACCTTTTTAAATAATGAAGAAAAATCTGAAAAAATTCATGGGATAATAGATTTAAACTTAGGCATTGAATACAGATACAACAAATTAATCTCCGGGTTTATAAACTTTAATAATATTGGAAATACACAATATTATAAATGGTATAACTATCCAACACAAAGATTTAATCTCCTTGCCGGAATAAGCTATGCTTTTTAAGAACAAATTCTGATTTTTATACTTGTTATGGGGGGTCCAAGTTCAAAAGTTGTGGACAAACATATTTAATATAAAATAGTTGATAAAAAATTTGGAATTTTTTAAAAAAAGTTGTAATATTACAATTTCGTTTGTTAAATTTTTTTTTAATTAATTAAAATATATCAATTATGAAAAAAACATTACTTCCTCTAATTCTTATTGTTACATTATTAAGTAATATAACAATTTCTTATGCCCAAGGTAATCAGCCATTTTGGAAAATAACCGGCAACACTAACATAAGTTCCGAAAATTTTATTGGAACTCTTAATAACCAAAATCTGGTATTTAAAACAAATAATACCCAAAGAATGCTAATTCAGGAAAATGGTCTTATATTGTTTAAGAACAAAGTAACCGGAGAATATCCTGTCCGATTAAAAAGCAAATTAACAGTTGATGGCATTGCATTATTTAAGGATAAAGCAACTTTTAATGGCATTGGACATTTTAAAAACAAGTTAATTGCAGATGATATAACAAGATTAAAAAGCAAAC
>CAZOSY010000083.1:0-10391 GCA_964582565.1 uncultured Bacteroidales bacterium
TAACTTGGTAAACTCCGCTAAGTTGTTATATGTTATTTGTTAATCGTTGTATAACATGCTTTTTCTGAATAACAAATGACAATTAACATATAACTTTTATTGTTTTGGCATAAAGTAATAAATTTTAACTATACTGATTATAATTCTTATTAAAATGCAAATTAACAGATTTTTATTAATCATTTGAAAATTAAAAAAAACCAAAAAAATTAAATATTAATTTTTAATATTATTATAAGGGAACTTTTAAAAATTTAAAAATTAGACTTTATAGACGGACTCTAATTATCAATAACAAATAAGTCCGAAGCAATTTTATCTGCGAATAATTTCCCGTTTTGAGTTAAAAAAAAAGTGTTTTTTATTCTATTGACCTGAGGCGGATTATTTTTAATATATTGTAAAGATTCTTTTAAAAAATTGTTATAATATTTTTTACCATAAGTATTTTTGATAAAGTCAATATCACAGCCCCACATAGTTCTAAGCAATGTTAATATATATTCATTATATTGTTGATTTAGAGATAATATTTCTTTTTCAAAAGTTATTGTTTTGTTTTGTATTGATTGCATGTATTTAGAAATATTAGCAATGTTCCATTGTCGTGATATAATATTGAATGAATGCGCACAAGGACCTAATCCGAGATATTTTTTATGTAGCCAGTAATTTGTATTATGTTTTGAAAAATGGTCTTTTTTACAAAAATTTGATATTTCATAATGAATATAGTTGTTTTTTTTCATTAATTTCAATAAAATTTTATATTGTTCTATGCTTTGCTGTTCGGAAACAGGTCTTATTTTAGATTTTTTAATAAGAATATAAAGCAATGTTTTTTCCTCTATGGTAAGGTTATAAGCTGATATATGAGGAATTTGTAAAGAGAAGCTAATGTTTAAATTTTCTTTCCAGTTTTTGTTTGATAAGTTAGGTATAGAATAGATAAGGTCTATATTTAGATTATCAAATCCTGCATCCTGACTATATTTTATTGCATTATAAGATTGTTTTGCATTATGAATACGGCCAAGGAATGTTAAGTCATAGTCAAAAAATGATTGAACACCAATACTAAGACGATTTACAGGTGTGTTTTTTAGTTTTTTTATTTTGTTTTTGGTTAAGTCATCAGGATTAGCTTCTAATGTTATTTCAGCATCTTTGTCTATTGTATGGTATTTATATAGTTTATCAATTATTTTATTTATTTCATCTTGCGATAAGAGCGAAGGAGTTCCACCTCCAAAATAAATAGTTTTTATGATTTCTTTGTTAAGATAGTTTTTTTGTATTTCTATTTCTTTTAACAGAGCATCAATAAATTCTGGCTTGTTCTTTAGTGATGTAACAGAAAAAAAATTGCAATAATTACATTTTTTTTTGCAAAAAGGAATATGTATATAGATTCCAGCCATTGTTTATACTGTAAAAAGTTATAATTTAATATAATATAGTCATTAATTGCCTGCCCCGTAGTTTACCCCGTAGCCGAGCATACTGGGGATAAGCGCATCGGGGTCATTAGCTGTCATTAACCACTAATGACAGTGAGCCCCGATATTCATCGGGATAAACTCCGCGAAGCAAATGACTAAAAAGAATACCTAAAAATTTTAAAATTTATTGTACGAGTGTAAATATCCTATTTTGTGCGTTGAGACACCCAAATTAAGCATTTAGAATAAAATCAGCTGACAGCTGGGTATCTTGATGAACCAACAGTTCTAATAACTTTATGGGACTTCTATAAATTAAAAAACTATGATATTTTAATATTGAGAACAATATAAAAAGTATTAAATATTACAAAAATACAAATAATTCTAAGATGATTAATTCCTAACCTGAACAAGACAGAGCCAAACAGGTTATACGTTAAATTGACCTAATTTCTAATTGGCCATTAAAAATACCGAAGAGCCAATTTTTATTGAAACAAAAAACCGCACAAAACAGGAATAATATGAGCGAAGCGAACAAATAACTATTAATGACGCTTCAGGTAAATGATTTAGAAAAATACATTCCTTAAAATTTATACCGCCTAAAAACAATTAAAACATAATTCTAACGTTAAAAATACATAAAACAGTTTTCCTTAATCTTTAAGTTTATATCCGCTTAATTATTGAGCATACTCTAAAAAAGTATCGGATTTGTGAACAATTTTGGGCTAAAGCACTATAAATAAAGACAAATCAGTTACCCCGAAATTAAGGTCTGGGCAATTGATAATATCTTTAGTACTTGGGGCTTTAGCCAAAAAAAAATAATTAAAATATTATGATTACACATATTGAAGGTAAGTTAGTTAAAAAGACCCCAACTTATATTGTTATAGATTGCAACGGAATAGGATATTTCATTAACATCTCTTTATATACTTATTCTAAATTAAAAAATGACTTAAAATGTAAACTCTTTACTCATCTTGCAGTCCGTGAAGATAGTTTTACCTTATACGGCTTTGCAGAAGAAGAAGAAAGAACACTTTTCAGGCATCTTATCTCTGTGTCAGGTATAGGAGCAAATACAGCAAGAATGATACTTTCTTCTTTGTCTCCTAATGAAGTTGTTAATGCAATACTTAATAAAGATATATCTGCTCTGCAATCTGTTAAAGGAATTGGTAATAAATCAGCACAAAGAATTATTGTTGACTTAAAGGATAAACTTGCAAAAAAAGGAATACAGGAAGAGGATATTTCTACTTCCTTATACAATACTAATAAAGAAGAATCGTTATCTGCCTTAGTAAGACTTGGTTTTTCTAAAAATGCTGCTGAAAAAGCCATTAATAAGGTTATTAAAAAAACCAATACTCCTTTATCGATAGAACAACTGATTAAACAAGCTTTACAAAATCTATAATCATTATAACTTATTTGGTTTAATATTTCATTTTTATTTTGATAATATTAAATTTAGTTACGCTATTATATTAAAAAGTTTTGGCAAATCTTACTAAATATATACTTAAATCATATCTGGTATTATTGTTGTTTTTTGCACTTATATCAAATGCAAATATAAATGACAATTATTATACAAATTTGCTATTCCCTCCTGACACTTCAAATGTTGATACTTTATCTAATGATTCGGTTGTTGATTTACCTTATCCTTTTAATGATGACGAAAGTTCTTTTCCTAATCCGGACAATAAAAACAATATGTATCTGAATACGCCATCAAATATCAAATCTGACATAGAATATGACCCTGAAACAAATCAGTATATCTTTACCAAAACAATTGGTGATTTTGACTATAGAACGTCGGATTATATGTCTATGGAAGATTATCTAAACTATGATATAGACCAATCTCTTAAAGAATACTGGCACAAAAAATCCAAAGTTCAGGGTTCTGAAAAACGAAAAGGTTTGATACCACAACTACATGTAGGAGGTGCAGCTTTTGACAAAATATTCGGAGGCAGCACTATTGACATCCGTCCGTCAGGCTCTGCCGAACTGATTTTTGGTATTAATCTAAATAACAGAGAAGACCCTGCCCTGAATGTCAAACAACAAAAAACAGCAAATTTTGACTTTCAGGAAAAAATCCAAATGAACGTTACTGCCAAAATAGGAGACAAAATAGAATTAGGAGTTAATTATAATACAGAAGCGACATTTGAATTTGAAAACAAAATGAAACTGCAATATCAAGGTAAAGAAGATGAGATAATTAAAAATATTGAAGCAGGAGATGTTACTCTCCCGCTTCCTGGCTCTCTTATAACAGGAAATCAAAGCTTATTTGGACTCAAAACCAAATTGCAATTTGGAAAACTTTTTGTTACCAGTGTCTTCTCTCAACAAAAAAGTCAAACATCTACAATAGAAGTATCAGGAGGAGCACAAGTTAGCCAGTTTAGTATTAAAGCCGACCAATATGAAGAAAATAAACACTTTTTTATTGCTCAATATTTTAAAGATAGTTATAAAAATGCTCTAAAAAAATTGCCTGTTATAAACTCTCAAATAAATATCACAAAAATTGAAGTCTGGGTTACAAATATAGGCGCAGCAACTACTGAAAACAGAAATATCGTTGCTTTTATGGACATTGGAGAGCATGTTCCTTATAATGACAATATCTATCCTTCCCCTATTGGCCCTTATCCTTCAAATAATTCAAACAATCTATATGCTACAATGGACAATTCAAATATAAGAGATATAAATACTGTTAACTCTTATCTTAACAGTTTATCTTTTGTTTCAGGACTTGACTATGAAAAGGTTGAAAGTGCAAGAAAATTATCTTCTAATGAATATACATTTAACAGCAAATTGGGATTTATTTCTCTTAATAGTTATCTTACTTCGGACCAGGTGTTAGCTGTGGCTTATCAATATACTATTATCGGTGATACAACAACCTATCAGCTTGGAGAATTTTCAAACAGTGGAATAAGTGCCCCAAACACACTTATTGTAAAACTGCTGAAAAGCACAGCTCTAAATACCAAAATTCCAATGTGGGACCTGATGATGAAAAATGTTTACTCTATCGGAGCTTATCAGGTAAACAGTCAGGATTTTAGATTAAATGTATTCTATTCTGATGATAGAAATGGCGTTCCTGTAGGATACATAAGCGAAGGAGCTATAAGTGGGATACCATTAATAAGAGTTATGGGATTAGACAGATTAAATATACAGTTAGACCTGACACCTGATGGTGTATTTGACTTTATTGATGGGGCTCAGGAAAATGGAGGCACAATACAGGCATCAAACGGAAGAATATTTTTTCCTGTATTACAACCTTTTGGCAAGGACTTAAGAGAAGCTATCAACGACCCTGCTATAGCTGAAAAATATGCTTATGATTCATTATATACTTTAACAAAAAACGAAGCTCAGCAATATCCTGACAAAAACAAATTTATCCTTGAAGGAAGTTACAAATCCTCATCCAGCTCTGAAATATCTCTCAATGCAATGAATGTGCCGCAAGGTTCTGTCAAAGTAACAGCAGGAGGAATACCTCTGACCGAAAATGTAGATTATACTGTTGATTATACACTGGGAAGAGTAAAAATAATTAATGACGGTATCTTAAACTCCGGAACACCTATCTCTATCTCCCTTGAAAGCACTTCTTTGTTTAACATTCAGACAAAAACTCTTTTAGGCACACATCTTGACTATGTCGTGAACAAGGACTTAAACATTGGAGCAACTGTCCTTAATTTGACCGAACGTCCAATGACACAAAAAATAAACTTTGGCAATGAACCTATCTCTAATACTATATGGGGCTTAAACGGGACATATCAGACAGAATCAAGATTTATTACAAAAATGATAGATAAACTACCTTTTATTGATACCAAAGCTCCTTCAAAAATTACATTTGACGGAGAATTTGCACAATTATTACCGGGACACTCAAGAGCCATTGGAAAAGGCAGCCAGGGAACATCTTATATTGATGATTTTGAAGGAAGTAAGTCATCTATTGACCTGAAAAATGTCGGTGCATGGTTTTTGTCCAGCACACCTCAGGGACAACTTGATTTTCCTGAAGCTGATATAGATTCTTCTTTATCTTATGGATTTAACAGGGCAAAAATGTGTTGGTATGTTATAGACCCTCTGTTTAACAGAATGAGTAATCTTACGCCTCAACATATCAAAGATGATAAGACGCAACGGTCTAACCATTTCGTCCGTGAAGTCATTGAAACAGAGGTGTTTCCAAATAAAGAAAACCCAAGCAATATACCAATAGATATTGCTGTTCTCAATCTTTCTTTCTATCCCAATGAAAAAGGACCATATAACTATGATGTTAACCCTTCACTTTATTCAAAAGGAATAGATGCTAACGGCAGTTTGTTATCTCCTGAAACAAGATGGGGCGGAATTATGAGAAAAGTAGTAACAACTGACTTTGAAGAAACAAATGTTGAATATATTGAATTCTGGATGATGGACCCTTTTGTATATTCTGATGGACAAAATGGAAATCCTTTACATTCAGGTGGTTATCTATACTTTAACCTTGGTGATATCTCAGAAGATGTACTTAAAGATTCACGCAAAAGTTATGAAAACGGATTACCTGTCTCCGGGACAGTTGAAAATGTTGATACTACTATATGGGGTAGAGTTCCTACTCTTCAGCCCTTAACAAATTCTTTTGATAATGAACCTAGCTCAAGAGAGTTTCAGGATGTCGGATTTGATGGACTAAAAGATGAAGATGAAAAATTATTCTTTGACACTACATATATAAAAAAAATATCTGATACTTACGGAACAACATCCCAAGCTTACACAAATGCACATAACGACCCTTCAAACGATAATTATCATTACTTTAGAGGTGGCGATTATGATAGTGAACAAAAAAGTATCCTTGACAGATATAAAATATATAATAATATGGATGGTAACTCACCTACATCAGAGCAATCACCGGAAAGCTATCCTACATCTTCAACCACACTGCCTAATGTAGAAGATATTAATCGCGATAATACTTTAAGTGAAGCAGAAAGATATTATCAATATAAAATTGCTCTTAAGCCCGACAAAATGCAGGTAGGCGAAAATTATATTACTGATGTTTATGAAGCTACTACTCACGAATTACCAGATGGAACTAAAAAATATGTTAAATGGTATCAGTTTAAAATACCTATACATAGTCCGGATAAAGTTATTGGAAATATACAAGGATTTAAATCAATAAGATTTATGCGAATATTTTTAAAAAATTTTACCGAATCTATACATTGTAGATTTGCAACATTGGGTCTTGTAAGAGGGGAATGGAGAAAGTGTAATTTTTCTTTGCTAACACCTGGTGAATATATACCAAATGACAATTGCGAGACAACTTTTGATGTATCAACAGTAAATATTGAAGAAAACGGCAAAAAAGTCCCTGTTAATTATGTGTTACCCCCTGACATTGAAAGAGAAATATATAACAATACTACTAGCCTACAAAAAATGAATGAGCAATCATTATCATTAAAAGTTATTAATCTTTGTGATGGTGATGCACGCTCTGTATATAAAACCTGCGATTTAGATGTCCGTCAATACAAAAAATTTAAAATGTATGTTCATGCTGAAGCTTTAAAAGGAGACCAAACAATCAGAGATAATGATTTAACTGTATTCCTGCGTTTTGGAACAGATTTTACCAATAACTATTATGAATATGAAATACCTTTAACTTTAACGCCTGAAGGGTTATATGATAATAATGATGAAGGAAACAGAAAAATAGTGTGGCCTGAGAATAATAGTTTTTTGGTAGATTTTAAAGCACTTTTAGATGTCAAGCAAGAAAGAAATATAAAAATGCGGGAATCCGGCTCAACAATTACTTTAACTATGCCATTCATAAAATATATAGGAAATAATAAAATTACAGTTGTTGGAACTCCAAATATAAGTTCTATCAAGACCATTATGATTGGTATTAGAAACCCTAAAAAAAAGACCCTGACAGATGACGATGATATGTTGCCCAAAAGTGCAGAAGTATGGGTTAACGAACTTCGCTTAACTGATTTTAACGAAAAAGGCGGATGGGCTGCTATAGCAAGAATTAGTGCAAATCTGGCGGACTTAGGCAACATTGCCATTGCCGGAAATAAAAGCACGCCCGGATTTGGCAGCATTGACAAAAAATTAAACGAAAGACAAAAAGAAAATATCACTCAATATGATATTGCTACTAACTTAGCATTAGGTAAATTTTTGCCCGAAAAAACAGGTATAAAAATACCTATGCACTTTGACTACTCTGAAATATTTAGTAATCCTCAATATAACCCGTTAAATCCTGATATTGATTTTAAAGAGGACTTAAAAACTTATTCTACAAAAGATGAACGCGACTCCATAAAACATCTTTCACAGGATTATACCAGAAGAAAAAGTATAAATTTTATGAACGTAAGAAAAATTAAAACAGGAAAATCATCAAAATCTCATATATACGATATTGAAAATATTGACCTTACCTATGCTTATTCAGAAATATTTAAAAGAAATGTTGATATTGAATATGATATAAAAAAAACATATAAAGGAGGTTTGGGATATAACTTTACTAATAACCCTAAAAAAGTTATGCCTTTTTCTAAAATAAAATTCCTGACAAAACACAGGTCTTTAAGATTAATAAAAGATTTTAATTTCTATTATATGCCTAAAATGCTGTCTTTCAGAACAGACCTTGACAGACAATATAACGAACAATTATTACGTAACAAAAGTTCGGCAATAATTAATATAGACCCAACTTATGTTAAAACATTTACGTGGAACAGATTATATAATTTAAAATATAATCTTGCTTCATCTCTTAAAATTAATTTCTCGGCAAATGCTAATGCCCGAATAGATGAACCAGCAGGTAAAATAGACAAAGACGATGCTGACTATAAAGAAAAAAGAGACTCTATATTACATAATATTTATGACTTTGGCAGAATAACCGTATATAATCAAAAACTTGATGTTAATTACAGTATTCCTATTAGTAAAATTCCTTTACTTAACTGGATAAACTCAAGTGCCAGATATAGCGGAGAATACCATTGGACAGCAGCACCTCTGTCTATTGATTCGCTTGGAAATACAATTGAAAATTCAAATACAAAACAACTTAATGGAAATGCTAATCTAATTACTCTTTATAATAAAATTAATTACCTGAAAAAACTAAACAAAAAACAAAGGGTAAGAAATATTGCACCGAGAAATATGCTGGAAATGGAAGCAGAGAAAGAAGATACAACTGAAACACCAAAAATTAATTATCTTAAAGTAATCATTGATAATACATTAAGAATGTTGATGGGAGTAAGAAATGTTTCTGCTTCATATTCTGAAAGCAATGGAACCTTGCTGCCGGGCTTCATGCTTTCACCGGTAGCTTTAGGTATGGATTGGAATTCTATGGCTCCGGGAATGGATTTTGTCTTTGGAAGCCAACGTGATATAAGAGATGATGCTGCTAAAAACGATTGGCTAACAAAAGATCCTGTATTCAATTCTGCATATATGACAAAATACACTCAAAATTTATCCTTACGAAGCACAATAGAACCTATTACTGACTTCCGTATAGAACTAACTGGCAACAGAAACTTCTCTGAAAATCATCAGGAATATTTTAGAGTTAATGAAAATGAGGAATGGGAATCTTTTTCTCCTATGGAAACAGGAAGTTTTAGCATCTCTTATCTTACCATAAGCACAGCATTTATTAAAAATGAAAAAGACCATTCAAATAAAATTTTTGAAAACTTTAAGGAGTATAGATTGACAATAGCTATGAGATTAGCCAATAATAACTACAAAAACTGGAAACATACTTTTATGTTAGATTCTGTTAGTGGCATAAACTATCCTTCCGGCTATGGACCTGCTTCACAAGATGTTCTGATACCTGCCTTCCTGGCAGCATACTCAGGACAAAATCCTGATAATATTGGACTATCCCCTTTCCCGAAAATCCCAAAGCCAAATTGGAGGATAACATACAACGGACTATCAAAAATTAAATTTCTTAAAAAATATTTTAAATCTGTAAATCTCGGACATGCTTACCGCTCTTCATATAACGTAGGTTCTTATACCACAAATGTCCTTTATAAAGAAGATCAAGATGGTTTCCAAAAAATAAGAAATGAATTAGGCGAAAGAAACTTTATTCCAAAAAGAGAAATAAACCAAATATCTATTACTGAACAATTTAGCCCTCTTATAAATATAAATATGACATGGAATAACAGCATATTAACCAAATTTGAAATAAAAAGGACTAGAAACCTATCTATGAGCTTTGCCAATAATCAACTTACAGAAGTTAGCAGCAAAGAAATTATTGTTGGCTTTGGCTACAGAATAAAAAATGTTGTACTCTATGTTAAATCAATAGGTGGTGGAGGTAGAAAAAAACGACTGGAAAGCGATATAAATATCAAAGCAGATGTCTCTGTAAGAAATAATAAAACTGTATTAAGAAAGCTTATTGAAAATACTGACCAAATATCATCCGGACAGCAGGTAATATCTATTAATACCTCTGCCGACTATATGATAAGTGAACAATTTACTGTCCGCGCCTTCTTTGACAAAATTATCAACAATCCTTTTGTATCATCACAATACAAAAATTCAAATACCAATGCCGGTATTAGTATAAGATTTACGCTCGCACAATAAATTTTAAAGTTTTTAGCCTGAATAATTCATAAACTAAAAAATTCAGACTTATTAAAAATTTGGAGATACAAAAATAATAAAACCTTATAACATCCGTAATATCAAGTGATTATATTATATATAAAAAATAAAATTACTCATTCACACAATTTTATTTGTATTACATTCTTA
>CAZOSY010000084.1:0-10258 GCA_964582565.1 uncultured Bacteroidales bacterium
TAAAGTTTAAAGTTTAATAAATAAAATGAAACCTCTATGCTCATCTGGCTCAAGTTACAAACTTGTGCCAGATAAATTAAAATGATGAATATCATTATTTTTTTTCATTTGTTTCAATTTTTTAATTATTTGAATTTTTTCAATCATTACAATTTTTTATTATGAGTTCATTTGAGATTATAGGTGGACAAAGATTAAAAGGGGAAATAACTGTGCAAGGAGCTAAGAATGAGGCCTTGCAAGCTATTTGTGCCAGTTTGCTTACTCCTGAAAAGGTAACTATTAGTAATATTCCGGATATTAGAGATGTTAAAGGATTATGTAATTTGTTAGTCAGTTTAGGTGTTAAAGTTGAAAATACCGGTGATACAGAATATACTTTTCAAGCTGATAATATAAATATTGATTATATTACTTCTTTGGAATTTAAGAGGCAATGCACAGGATTAAGAGGCTCGGTAATGGTTATAGGTCCTCTTTTGGCTCGTTTTGGGAAAGTATATATTCCTCAACCGGGCGGCGACAAAATAGGCAGGCGAAGATTGGATACTCATCTTACTGGATTACAAAAATTAGGCGCTAAATGGACATTTAATTTTAAGGATAATTTTTATAAAATTGAAGCTCCTCATTTAAAAGGTTGTAATATATTATTAGAGGAAGCTTCTGTTACAGGTACTGCTAATGTTATAATGGCAGCAGTGCTTGCTAAAGGCAAGACAAAGATATTTAATGCTGCTTGTGAGCCATATATACAGCAGCTTTGTAAGATGCTTATAAGTATGGGAGCAAAGATAACAGGTATTGGTTCAAATTTACTTGATATTAATGGCGTTGAATATCTGAAAGGATGTAAACATACTCTGCTGCATGATATTATTGAAGTTGGTAGTTTTATTGGATTGGCAGCAATGACAAGGTCTGAACTTACAATAAAAGATGTAGACTGGAAACACTTAGGTCTTATCCCTGATGTTTTTAGAAGATTAGGAATAAAAATTGAAAGGCAAGGTAATAATATATATATTCCTGCCCAGGATTATTATGAGATAAAAACATTTATTGATAGCTCTATAATGACTATTTCAGATGCTCCATGGCCTGGTTTTTCTCCTGATTTACTTAGTATCGCTCTTGTTGTTGCAACTCAGGCAAAAGGCAGTGTGCTTATACATCAAAAAATGTTTGAAAGCCGTTTGTTCTTTGTTGATAAATTGATTGACATGGGTGCCCAGATAATATTATGCGACCCTCACCGTGCTACAGTAATAGGATTAAATCATAAATATCCGTTAAGAGGTGTGGAAATGACCTCACCTGACATTCGTGCAGGAGTAGCCCTTCTAATTGCCGCATTATCAGCACAAGGCAAAAGTATTATACATAATATAGAACAAATTGACAGAGGATATCAAAATATTGATGTAAGATTAAAAAAAATAGGAGCAAATATTATAAGAAAATAATTAACAATTATATATTAGCTCTTATTGCTATTATAAAGTTTCTTCCCGGTGCACATATTCCTGATGCATAAGGTTTATAACGATGGTCTAATATATTTTCTATCCCTGCATTTATTTGCATATAAGGATTTAACTGATAAGAGAACTTAAAGTTTAAAGTAAACCAAAAAGGAGAATAAGGATTTTTATTATTATCTCTGGCATACATAAAAGCTTTGGCTTGTTCTGATGGCGCAAGATTTTTGTTTTTTATCTCACCATTATAATTAGCATAAAATTCTGTTATTATTTTGTCTGTTTTATAGTATATACCTGTGCTTCCAAATAAAGGAGCGACGTGCTGTAGAGGTGTTCCATCTTCTTCTTCTCCGTGAGTGTATGTAAGATTTGTTCTAAAAGAAAAATGATTTGTTATATCACTATATACAGAAAAACTTTCTCCATATATAAAAGCTTTTTCCGAGTTAACTACAGCTTCAACTTTGCTTAAAGTGCCGTCATACATAATAGAATCCTGTCCATTAAAGAGGAAATCTTTTCTTACCATAGCATCTGTAAGATAAGTATAGAAAAAAGTTGCTTCTAATCTGGTATTATCGCCAATTTTATTAACTACTCCCAAGTCCAAATTATAAACATATTCAGGTTTTAGATTTTTATTGGGAACAACAACGTTTCCCGGTTCAGAGTCAAATACTTTAGCAACATCATCTAAATTGGGCGCACGAAATCCTGATGATGCATTTATATTAAACTGGCATTGTTCTGTTTGTCTATATACTAATCCTACGGCACCATTAAAAGCTCCTGCATTTACATTTATTTTATTATAAGGGAAATCATAGAAAGTAGTATCTTCAAATTTAGAACTAAGGTCAAAATAACTATATCTTATACCTGATGTGAATGTTATTTTTTTGCTTATATTTGATTTAAAATTAAGATAAGCAGCATAAGTTAAATAGTTATTTCCTCCGTCAGGATATCTGCTTGCAACAGGACTGATAATTTTTGTATTAATATCTTCTTCTTCACCTGTTGAGGTTATATTGTTATAAACAGTTTCTAATCCATAGAACAGATAATTTTTTTTGCTTATTTTTTTGTTAAAGTCAATATTTACAGAATATATATCTAGTTCTTCAGTTCTTTTTCTTAGATTTGTTGTATTAAGTTTACGGTCATTTCTGCTTTCTTCATAGTCCTGATATGCTAATGTTATTTTTGATTCATCAAAAAGTTTTGTAGTATCTGTATATTTTATATTTAAAACATTGAGCATCCATTTTTGCGGACCATAATACCATTCACCATATTTAGGCATATTATCTTTTATCTGTATTAATCTGTCATATCTTGGTATATCACTTGTTTCAGAGTAATGGAATCCATAATTGATGTCAAATTTATCATTAGGTCTAAATCTTATTTTTTGCATTACGTTAGTTTGACTGTATCTTGTTATTTTTTGTATATTTTCATCAGAGTTTTCTTTAATTATATCCTGATTCCTTTGGCTTATTATACCTTGAGTTGTATCCTGAACAATTTTTTGAATAACATACTTATTGCATTTATATTCAGAGTGTCTGTTGTCTCCGCCCATACGCAGATCTCCAAAATTACTGAATGATACACTTGTCAGAGAGCTCCATTTTTTTGTGCCAAAATTTATATCAATATGACCTGTTTGCTCATTATTGGCAGAAGAATAACGTGTAAGATAACTGGCTGAAAATATATTTTTATCGCCATAAGCTAATTTTGGTGTTTTGGTATGAAAGTCCATAACTCCGCCTAAAGCATCGCTTCCATACATTATAGACCCGGGTCCAATGACCACTTCAACGCCTTCTATAATATTAGGGTCCAGGGATATTACATTTTGCAGATTACCTGAACGATAAATAGCATTATTCATTCTAACGCCATCAACAACGAGTAACACCGAATTTGCTGCAAATCCTCTAATCATTGGACTGCCACCACCTAATTGACTTTTTTGAATAAATACTTCATTAGATATTCCTAAAAGGTCAGCAGAGGTCTCCGGATTTTCAAATGCAACTTTTTTTGACGATATTGTAACTATCTTATTAGGAATTTCTTTGCTGTTTTGTTCCCATTTGCTAGCAGATACAACAATTTGTTCTAAATTAATGGAACTTTCATTGAGTTTTACTATAGAATCATTTTCTAAAATTCCATTATAACTAATGATAAATTTCCGAAAAGATGTATGTTGAAATATTAATGTATCCTGTTTGTTAAACATAGATATATCTATATTGCCATTCCTGTCTGTAACAGTAGAAACAGATCCTTTTTTGTTGTAAATTAACACATCACTTATTGGCTGTAAATCAGACCTGCCAATAACTTTAATAATCTGTGCAACTGAATATTGTGAGAAAAAAACAAAAAATAATCCTGTAATAACAGTTAATTTTAATTTTTTCATAATATTAAAATTTAATGGTTTTATATTTTAAGATAATAAAAATACAAATATAGATTATTTTTAAAAATTCAAATATTTTTTATGACAAATAAAAATTTTTGAAATAAATATCTTGTTATAATAATATATATTTAGTAACGTTTAATGTTTGTTTTAATATAATACATATTTTTGCAAACCAAACCTGTCAGGATGTAAAAAGTTAAAAATACAAATGCCTGATGAAATAATTAAATATTAGAAATTAGGATTTGAAAATTGATTAAAAATTAAAGAAAACTAACTTATACATCTTGAATTTTTTAAAAATGTAAGTAACTGAAAGCGAACCAATTACAAAAGCATAAAATACATGAAAAGATATCATATCTTTATATTTATTATTTTATTTTTATTAAGTGATTTTTCTTATTCTCAGATTGGAGGAAACAGCACTTATGAATTTCTTAATTTGACTAATTCAGCAAGAGTATCTGCTCTTGGCGGTGATTTTTTGGCTATAAAAGATAATGATATAACCTTAGCTTTATCAAATCCTTCTTTGATTACTGATAAAATGAACAATGATTTATCTTTTAGTTTTGTCAATTATTTTTCTGACATAAATATGGGCTTTGTTTCTTATTCAAAAACATTTGAAAAATATGGAAGTTTTCTTGCTTCTATGCAATTTGTTGATTATGGAAGATTTACTTATGCTGATGAAACAGGACAAACTTTTGGTAAGTTTGTTGCTAATGAATATGCTTTTAATATTGGCTGGGCAAGGCAGTTGGATTCTTCTTTTTCAATAGGTTCGAATTTAAAGACAATATATTCTTGTTTGGAGACATATAAATCTTATGGCATTGCTGTTGATGTTGCAGCAACTTATAATAATTCAAAAAATCATTTTACATCTTCTTTAATTGCTAAAAATATTGGCAGACAGATAAAAACATATCGTGATGGAAATAAAGAACCTTTACCATTTGAAATACAAATAGGTTTATCAAAGAAACTTGAAAAAGCACCTGTAAGATTTTCTATACTTATTAATCATCTTGAAAAGTTTGATTTAACTTACGAAGACCCTAATAATCCTGAAGTAAAGATAGACCCTTTAACAGACGAACCTTTACCTGAAAAAAAGTTTGAAAAAATTGCTGATAAAGTGATGCGACATTTTGTATTTGGAGGCGAACTTATGCCTACAAAAAATTTTAGTATTATGTTTGGTTATAATTATCAAAGAAGAAAAGAACTTAAAATTGCATCAAAGGTCTCAACTGTTGGCTTTTCATGGGGCTTTGGATTTAAAATTTCAAAAATTAATTTTAGTTACGGAAGAGCAACTTATCATTTGGAAGGAGCACCAAATCATATAACTATTACTACAAATATTTCTAATTTCATAAAAGAATAATTGTAACTATTCAGGTATAGGGAAATAGGGTATAAGGTATAAGGAAATAAGATATAATAGAATGTTATCTTCAAGTCAATGAAAGATATAGAATAATAAATTGAATATTGAACACTGATTAACGAATAATGATTTTAGAAGTCAATTAAGTATGAATCGGTCAGGCGCCCGACTGATAAATATGATATAGAAGAACGATTGATTAAGTTTTCAGTTTTAATAATTGAAATTGTAAATGAAATGCCCAATTCAAAAGCAGGAAATCATTTATCCGGACAATTGGTTCGTTCCGGGACATCAGTTTCATTAAATTACGGAGAAGCACAAAGTGCGGAATCAAAAAAAAGATTTTATTTACCCCGTTAGATAATTAATAAATTGATAGAAAACAATATTAGAAACGAAATATCTAACGGGGTGAATCTAAAATCGTTAACTTAGCGAAGCGATCTCACGCCTGCCCCGTAGGTAGAGCGAAGCGATATCCTTTGGGGAACACCTTTTAAAAAAAATAATATTGTGAGTAATCAGTGTTCGGTGTTCGTCATTCAAAAAAAGGCAAATAAAGAAGCATAGAAGGATAATGTAGTCCCGAGTGTGACTATTATACCCTATACCTTTATACCATATACCCTTTATACTTAAATAGTAATAAAAATTTTAATACCTTTACCCCGTTGGATCAGGCATCTGCCTGACGGGGTGAATAATTACGAATAATTAATTAAATCATTCATTAATGAGAGTTGTTATAGATGTTAACTCAGGATTTTGTTATGGCGTTGTTTATGCTATAAAAATTGCTGAAGAAGAATTAAATAAAACAAATTTATTGTATTGTCTTGGCGACATTGTCCATAATAATATGGAAGTCAATCGTTTACGAGCTAAAGGATTGAAAATTATTAGCCATAAAGAATTTAAGAACTTACATAATTGCAGAGTATTAATAAGAGCTCATGGTGAACCACCCGAGACATATAAAACAGCTGTTAGTAATAATATTGAATTAATTGATACATCTTGTCCTGTTGTTTTAAAATTACAAAGTCATATAAAAAAAGGATTTGATGAAATGCTGGAAAAAAATGGACAAATAGTTATTTATGGCAAAGAAGGACATGCAGAAGTAAATGGCTTAGTAGGACAAACACTTGATAATGCTATAGTAATTGACAGCAAAGAAGACCTTGATAAAATTGATTATAACAGACCTATCAGACTTTATTCACAAACAACAAAAAATGTAGAAAGATTTCAAAATATAATAACAGAGATTAACTCTAAATTAAAAAAAACAAACAAAAATTCTAAATATGATTTTGTTGCTTATGATACTATATGCAGACAAGTTTTTAACAGAGTATCTAATCTGAAAAAATTTTCCAAAGATAATGATGTCATTATTTTTGTTAGCGGAAAAGAAAGTTCTAATGGCTTATATTTATATGGTGTTTGCAAAGAAGTTAATAATAATACATATTTTATTTCAAAAAAATCTGATATAAATAAGGAGTGGTTTTATAATATAAAATCTGTTGGTATTTGCGGAGCAACATCAACACCTATGTGGCTAATGGAAGAGATAACTGATGCTATAAAAAAAATGCCTCTTTAAATTTAATTTTAAAATTAATTATTTATCTAAATTGAGCAATTTCAAATTAAATCGCTTAATTTGGGTATTATTTACCGCATAACAGAAATATTTTTTGTATAAGTATTTTCGCCAATTATTGTTTATCAGACCTGATTTTACATCTTCACCAACTTAATATGGCTCCTGCGGTCTTTGGTTTCCAAAATGCAGTAATAAATGCCGGAAGACAGGGCAGAACCTTTGATGGTTATATTATGAATGCCTTTTGAAAGTTCATTGTTAACTAATTCCAATACCTCTATTCCATAAATACTGGTTATGTATAATCTCACATTCGTTGTTTCCTGAATGCTGAATATTATTTGTGTTGAGTTGTTGAAAGGGTTGGGATTGCATTTAAAGACAGTGTTATTTTTATTTTCTGTTTTTTCTTTTTCGGATTTTTGTTTTGGAGATTCTTTTGTTGAATGGTCCTGTGCGCCTGGATAATAATCTCCCAGTAACATTTTATTACAAAAATCGCAGCTGATAGTTGGGTCAATGTATGTTTCAAACTCTCCTCCATCATAAGTTTCAAACCCGGGATTTAATTCAATGTAACCGTCTGTCCCTACATTAAAAGTAACTTTTTCAGTTGTTGTAATAGCAGCAGAGGCAGTTATGTACTCAGTTGCTTTAAAATTTTTCTGTAAATTAAAATGAGTGATATCTTTTCCTGGGTAAAATATCCCCGGAGCACACATATTCTTATATTTTTTAGAATCCCAACAAGATAATATCAATGGTGAATAATCATCAAATCTATCTTTTGCAGGATTTCCTTCATTAGGAACATAAGGCCATGATTCACCACTGGGCCACCAATCTGGTGGATCTTCTTTGTAATATGAATAATGGTAATATGGTAGATCATCCCAAAGTGGACATACATCCCAAATGCCACATGCTTCATACCAAAAAGTTTGATAGCATCCGTAATCTCTAATATCTTTATAAGTTTCATAATTTGGATTATCATTATCTCCAACAATAACTTGTTTAAATTGATAATCATGCTTTTCCGATTGACTCATATTACCTCCTTGAAACCTAATTTTTCCAGCATAATTTCTAAAAAGAACATTATAAGGACCATTATAACTATTTACCTTATCAAAGGAAATAAAATCCACAAAATTCCCTTCACATAAATTATACTTAGGACCATCTGTTTGTGGTCCATCTCCTACTTTACTCCCATGAAAAGCAATATCTTGAAGTTGAAGGTCATGACATTTCCAACCAAATATCCATTTACAATTATAGGCATAATTAGATAATGAATAATTATATCCAAGCACATTATATTTGGCATTTTTTTGTAATACAATGGCATGTCGTAAACTATAAAAAATATTATTTTCAATCAAACAATATTGTGACCCATTATTTAACTGAATACCATAACCCCTACCATACCCGGTATTTGAATAATCATTAGCTCCCCAAAAATAATTACCAAATATGGTCATATACTTTGAATTTACAATCTGTATATGATGGCTTTGAGTATATTGACTATAAACACCCTGAATAAAACAATCTTCGGTATTAGAAAATTTAAATGTATAATTTTTATAATCACTTAATCCAAACGATGTATTATTCCAAGCGTTATCAGTAATACGAAGTTCTTGATGCACATAAAAATCCTGAAAACCAACATTTTTACATCCATTTATCTTAAAACAACTACTAAATTTAATATCGTTTGCGCCTAAATCAAAATAAAATTGAGATAATGGCACAAAAGAATTTACTTTTGAAGCACATTCTCCTTTAATTATTATATTACTTTTAAGGTTTATAGGATTTAGAAAAGTATATTTTTCATATTTACTACCTGGGAAATAAAAAACTATAAACTCACCAGGAGGCGGATTAGCTTCTGAAATTTTTGTATTAAGAATACCTGAATTATCTGATGAAGAGGTAGAAATTCCTAATTCAGTTACATCAATATATTGGTCAACAGTTATACCATCAGAAAAATTTGAAGAACCAGCATTTTTCCAAATTTGATTACTACCATCAGGTAAACACCCAGAAGGAATAATATTACTGATTTGACTTTTTAAACTATTACTATAAATTATTAATAAAATATAAATAAATATTTTATAAAATGATAGTTTTAATAAGTAAAAATTATTTTTCATGATAATATGTATTTTATTAAATAATTAAAAACAATAACCAAAACTAAAACCAAACCACCCAGGGAAATAACCTACTCCATAATGGCTATTATAGTCTCCCTCAGAAACAACCAAAAAAGGTGTATAAGAAAATCTAAATAAAAAATTTTTTTTATTTAGAAATTTTAATCCTATTAAAGGTTGATTTATATAATATATAATATCTGAAAATAAATTGCTTTTCCAAACAGGTAAATCATAATTATAAATTATACTAAATGTTCCTATACCTATTTCAAATACATAAATATTCATTGTTAATCTTGCAGGAAAACCAATAGGATTATTATTATAATGAGTATAAGGTGAAAAACCTCCTATCCCAATACTTCCATTTAATGAAAAATTATTTTTTTTAATAAAAGCTCTTTCATAATTAATTGAACCTGCACCACCTTGACCACCTATTTCTAAGAAAACAGCATTTTTTCTTAAATTATTATTCTTAGAATTAGTGCTGCCAGTCAAATCCTGCCCTAAAGAATTTATATAAAAAACAATAAAAAATAATATAATAATTGATTTTTCCAAGGTTGAACTTTTTATATTTTTATATTTATTCATCAATTATTCCAAATTTTTCTTTAAACATTTGATTTTCTTTTTTCAATTTTTCAATTTCCTTATTCTGTTCAATTATATAAAGCGTATTTTCTTCTATTTTCTTTAATAATATAATGGTCATATCGCCTAAATCCAAACCGTTTTTTTTCATTTCTTCTGCTGAAGGCACATCAGGTAAATGTTTATTCTTATCAATGTATGGTTTTAATTTATCAATAGGCAGTAGTGAATAATCTTTATCAAAAACATAATCAGGAGCTGTAACATCGGCAACAACTTTTACTTTTTCGCAATATATTTTTCCATCTACTGTTAATTTATAATCTGATTCAGGTGTCCCGGTTCCAATACCAACATTACCATCATCATTAATAAAAAGATAATAATTCCCGTAACCATCTTCACTTGACAGATTATGACTACCCGATGGTTTCCAGAAATTAAGCCCGCTTTGATTACCTTGATATGCCGGTGCAAATTCTATTGCCCATTCACCGGTTTCTAAATATTCCGGATAGTTTTCAT
>CAZOSY010000085.1:0-10246 GCA_964582565.1 uncultured Bacteroidales bacterium
CGTTATCATCAATTGCTCATTTTTTGGAACTTTATGAAAAGTGAATGACTTACTCAAATTCAGTAGTTGAAGCAAATATAAAAACAGACTAAAATGGAAATCATCTACATTTTAACAGGTATTGCAATCGGAGGAATTGCAGCTTGGCTCATAGTGACATTGGAAATCAAATCAAAGACAGTTTCCAAGACAGAAATGGAGACAGTTACGACCTCATTGAACGAAACGAAAACCGCTTTGACAGTTGAGCAAGAAAAAACAAAACAGCTCACCGAAACACTCACATTAAAAGATTCGGAACTCAAGACCAAGATGGAAGAAAATAACACTCTCAATTCATCAATCGCATCATATAAAGCAAACCTTGACACAGCTAACAACACCATTGAAAAATCCAACAAGGACATAGAGCAACTCAAGGAAGACGTTAAGACAAAAACAGAAGAATTCAATGAGGCAAACAAACAAGTAGCCACTTTGACGGCAAACAACAATGCACTTGCCGAGAAACTCGAAACGCAAAAGAAAGAAATTGAAGCATTAGCTAAAAAGTTCAATACGGAATTTGAGAATATCGCAACGAAAATCCTTGACGAAAAAACCCAAAAGTTCACAAAACAGAATAAGGAAAACTTGGAAACCATCTTAAAGCCTCTCGGAGACAACATTGAAAAGTTTAAAAAGAAAGTAGAGGAAGTTTACGACAAAGAATCAAAGGAGCGATTTTCTCTTGGTAATGAAGTAGAAAAACTTGTAAAACTCAATCATATCATAAGTGAAGAAGCCCACAATCTTACCAATGCACTAAAAGGAAGTTCTAAAACACAGGGAGACTGGGGACAAATGATTTTAGAGAATATCTTGGAACAATCAGGTCTTGTCAAAGACAGGGAATACTTCATTCAGGAATATTTGAAAGATGAGGACGGAAAATACTTAAAGAATGAAGAAGGAAAAAAGATGCAACCAGACATTATTGTTGCTTATCCTGACAATAGGAAGATAATCATTGACTCTAAAGTCTCTTTGACTGCATACACCATTTATACTGGCACAGACGACAATGTTCAACAACAGAAAGCTTTAAAAAACCATTTAAAGTCTATTCGCAAACACGTTGATGACCTAAGTGGAAAAAGCTACCAAGACTTTGCAGCATCAATGGACTATATCATGATGTTCATTCCTAACGAACCAGCATTTCTCCTTGCGTTACAAAGTGACAATGCACTATGGCAATACGCATTTAAAAAGAAAATAATCTTAATAAGTCCGACCAATTTAATAGCTGCTTTAATGCTTATTGAGAATTTATGGAAGCGAGAATATCAGAGTCACATCCTTTATAGCTAAGTCTGTTTTTGTATCATTTATCTGATTTTCTAATGGCTTAGTTTTGTCAGAGATGTCAATTTTTTACTTTTCCATACTAAGTTTATATAAAGAATCTCTTGTAATAGGTAAAGGAGGGAGATAATTTGTCATATCAATTTCATATATATCAGCTCCGCCCATTCCTCCTTTTCTTCTACTTGACACATAAGCTTTTTTGCCGTCATCAGTAAGAAAAAAATGTAATTCATCTCTTGAAGTATTAATTGGATATCCTAAATTAACCGGTTGACTCCATTTTTCATTTTCATATTTACTCATAAACATATCATAGCCGCCCATACTATTATGTCCTTTTGAAGAGAAAAAGAGTGTTTTCCCATCATTAGACATAAATATTCCCAGTTCGTCATTTTCAGTATTTATTACAGGTCCTAAATTTTCAGGTTCTGACCAGCAACGGCCTTCTTCATCTTTTGGTATTCTATGACTTTTATAAATATCTGCATTTCCTACGCCTCCTTTTCTTTCGCTTATAAAGTAAATAGTATTTCCATCAGGTGATAAGCAAGCAGAACTTTCAAAATAGGTTGAATTGATAGGCTCTCCTATTGATTTGGGCTTTGACCATTCACCATTTTCCTTTATTATTGAATAATATATATCACCGCTTTCTGTTTCTCCTGGAATATTTTTATAAATCAATAACATACTACTATCTTTGGCAAGAGATAAAAATGCGTCATGTCCATCAGAATTAAATCTTCCCAAAATAGGTATTCCATAATCCCATGTATTTTCTTTTTTATTCCATTTAGAGATATAAATATCATCATCAAGAAGTTCTGAACTTGGTCCAATAATTATTCCTTTAACATTTTTCCCTCTTCTGGATGTAAATATTAATGATTTACTGTCAGAATTCATGTATGGTAATCCTTCATCAAATTCAGTATTAACAGAATCTCCAAGATTAGTTATAGTAACATTTACAGGATTTTCCATCAAATTTTTAGATACAAGACATTGAAACCACAGTTTATTTATCCCGCTTCTTTTTATCTGGGCATTTGAAAGTTTTAGTTTATATTCATTATAATTGTCAATAGCACCATCTATATTTTCAAGAGATTGATATGTCTGTCCAAGGAAAAAAGGTAATTTTTTGTTGACATTAGGGCTAATTACTCTGGCTTTTTCAAAATAAGGTATAGCATCTTCAAGTTCCTGTTCTTTAAACGAGCATAGTCCCATTTTATAATTAAGTTTTGCATCATCATAACGATATTTATATAATTTACGATATATTCTGAATGCTCCATTATAATCTTGTTTTTTGTATCTTGAATGTGCTTTGGTTTTTTTTATAATATAATTTATTCCTGTAATTTTATCTTTTCTACTTTTTCTTTTACCTAATTTATATATTATGCCTATTGATGTGTAAGTATAATTATCTCTGTTACCTTTTATTTTTGCATCTAATTTATCAGTATCAGGAAGTCGTAAAGAGGTCTCAAAATTAAAATCAATTTTTTCATTTATCTTATATTTAAAACCTAATCCAACAGGTATAACAGTTTCTGTTGTTACTCTTATTTTTGTTTTACCATCTTCGTCATATCCAAAATCGCGTAAAAATTTATCAGTTCCCAATTCCCGTCTGTAAGTTCTAAACTGAACAAAACCAATTCCTACTAAAGCATATAAATTAAAATCTTCATTTTTTTTGTTTTTGTATAATAACTTATCTAAGCTTACTATAGCACTAACATTATTTTCAAAAATATTAGCATTAAAATATTCTCCGTTATTTTTGTCTTTTCTGTTTACGCCTGAAAGTTTTCCTATTAACATTTGTCCGCGAACGCCAAAATTATCATTGATTTGTTTGTTTAAAGTAAAGGATCCTGCCCATCTTCTTTCAGTAATATCAGCATTATATATATCATACCAGCTTTGGACATTATTATTACTTAAAGGATAAAGATTAAACTGTTTTACATCACCATAAAACAACATTGAACCATAGCTTGCACTAACAGACCATGTATCTAAGTTTATTTTTATACCTTCTTCATCAGATTCAATGGTATTAATATTTTTAGTATCGTTTTGTTGTGCAAATAAAAGGTTAAAAGGAATTATTATAAATGCAATTATGCTGATTTTTAACAAATTCATTTTCATATTTTTTATGTTTTTAACTATTTATGATTAAATAAATAATTTAATATGCTAAAATAAACTATTTATATATATAAATAGCAAAACTACTTAAAAAATTATTTACAAATAAATTTTTAAGTAGTTTTTTATATAATTTTGAATGAATAAAAGTGAAAATATTAATGATTTTGCAACGAAAGAAAAGGGCAAAAAAAGAAATCAAAACCCATAGGTTTTTTTTTAAACTTTTAGCAATAAAAAATTGCTAATAATATATTTTACAATAATTTTATAATGTACCCGGGGCGGGACTTGAACCCGCACGAGTATAATACTCATTGGATTTTAAGTCCAACGTGTCTACCAATTCCACCACCCGGGCAAATATTTTGAGCGGGAAACGGGATTCGAACCCGCGACCCCGACCTTGGCAAGGTCGTGCTCTACCAACTGAGCTATTCTCGCTTTTTAAAATTGCAAATATAATTAATTTTTATAATACAAAAAAAATAAATTTTATTTTTGTCTGCCTCAGACAAATTATAATTTTTGTATCTTTGTCTGGTATTTAATAAAAAACATATTTATTACAAATAATAAGGTGGAACCAGTTAAACTTTCTGAATTAGTTGGCAGGATTTCTGACGCAATTGAAAATCGTTTTACAGGAAAAAGATTTTGGATTACTTCTGAAATTACTGATGTGAAAAAAAAAGAATCAGTAAGAAGGTGTTATTTAAAATTTATAGAAAAAGAAAACAACTATATAAATACAGAAATAAGAGGTGTGTTTTGGGCAAATTATTACAATGAAATTGAGAACTTTGAAAAAATTACAGGACAAAAATTTTCTGATGGACTTAAAATCACCTGTAATGTCAGGGTTAGATTTCATCCCCGATATGGTTTGAATTTAGATGTTATTCAAATTGATTTGGCTTATGCTCTTGGGAAATTAGAACTTGAAAAACAGCAAACACTTGAACGGTTAGTAAAGGAAAATCCTGCAATTATTCGTTTAATTGACGGGCAATACATCACAAAAAACAACCATAGCAAACTCCCAATTGTATTTCAAAAAATAGCTTTGATAACTGCACCAAATTCAGATGGACAAAGAGATTTTAAACAGGAAATTGAGAATAATCAACACAACTATATTTTTTCTGTCAAAGAGTTTTTAACTCAAATTCAAGGCGACAATGCAAGTAAATTAATTCTGCAACAACTAAAACTTATAGAAAAAAGTAAGGAAAATTTTGATGCTGTTGTAATTATTCGTGGCGGTGGCTCACAGATAGATTTCAAACCTTTTGATGACTATGACCTTGCAAAATATGTTGCCGCATTTCCCATCCCAATCTTAACAGGTATTGGACACGACAGAAATACCAGTATTGTTGATTTGATGGCACGACAGCACAAAACACCAACAAAAGTTGCAACATTAATTATTGATTATAATATGAGTTTTGAAAGTGAAATAGAAGATTTAAAAGAACGTTTCTTTCAGGGAGTTGAAGAACTTATTAAAACAGATAAAAACAATTTGGAAAGCATAAAACGAATTGTAAAAAGTTCAAGCCCGACAACTATTCTAAAAAAAGGTTTTTCTATTATAACCATCAATGATAAAATCATAACTGATCCGAAAAGCATAAAAGCCAATACACAATTAAAAACAATTTTAAAAAATAAAATAATTCATAGTAAAGTAACTCAAAAAACAGAATATGAAAACCAATTTGACATATAGTAAAGCATATACAGAACTTGAAAAACTCGTTGAACAAATTGAAGACGATAAAATTCAACTTGACACCCTTGCGGATAAAGTAAAGCAAGCTAAAAAACTAATTAATTTTTGTGAAAATAAGTTGCGAACAATAGAAACAGAAGTAGAACAAGCAATTAAAGACAAACCTGAAAACTAAAAACAAATCAATAAATTTGTTACAATTATATACACAATTTAAAATAAATTATTAAAATATGAAAAAAAATATTTTTTGGATTTTTGGAATTTTACAAAGTTTTTCTCTAGGAATAATAATTTTTTTGATTTTTCATTCATTAAATGTTATGTCTGATAAAAATATTATTGGATTAGATACTCGGATTTTATTAAGTATTACATTTCCTTTGTTCTTACTCATTACTGAATATATTATTTATTCAAAAAAATAAAGGCTCTATATGGAATATAGTGGATAATAATTATTTCTATATTATATATTTATGTTATATAGAAAAACACTCAATAAGCAACATACAATAATCAATAAACAAGTAAAAAAAGTCGAATTTGCTTAAAAATTATAGAAAGGAAACCATTAATCTTAAATACAAAGAAATTATCTCCAATTATGAAAGAAACCGAAGAGTTAATAGCTATAATTTATAAAAGTAATGAAACTGCAAAATAGAATATGCAGAAATAATAAAAATTGAATATTGTATGTTGAGTGTTGAATGTTTAATCCCTGTAATGAGTCAGCATTTTATAATTACCCACTATAAACAACATAGAGCCAAAATAAATTATACTTGCAATGTCCGTCAATTGACGGATGGATTTTGTCCATTTTTTTACATAATCTCCTAATTTATTATATAAAGTAAATTATACTTAAAAAAATGTTGTATTTATCGGGAGTGATTTCACGCTTGCCATGAAAGTTGAGTGAAGCAAAGTTCTTTACTTTAAACATTGAACTTTGGACTTTAAACTTTAAACTTTGAACAATAATATAATCCATATTAAAATGAGAAAATATTTTTTTATATCTTTTTTGATTTTCACTTTAACAACAATTATTGTAATAAAAAACACATCTGCTCAAAACACATTAACAGCAAAAGAGGTAATAAAAAAAGCAGATGATAAAATGCGCGGCGAAACCAGTCAGGGAGAAATGACTATGACTGTTGTAAGACCCACATGGTCGCGTACTGTTTCTATGAAAACATGGTCAAAAGGCAGGGAATTTTCATTAATATTAATCACTGCTCCTGCAAAAGAAAAAGGACAATGTTTTCTTAAACGAAAATCAGAAATGTGGAACTGGGTGCCTTGTATTGAACGTATGATTAAAATACCACCTTCAATGATGATGCAATCGTGGATGGGGTCTGATTTTACTAATGATGACCTGTTAAAAGAATCTTCTATTGTTAATGATTATACTCATAAAATTATTGGCAACAAAATAATTGACGGACTTGATTGTTATAAAATTGAACTAATACCAAAAGAAGATGCTCCTGTTGTTTGGGGTAAAATTATTTCATGGATAAGCAAAAAAGATTTTCATAATATGAAAACCGAATACTATGACGAAGACAATTATCTGATAAATATAGAGACAACTTCTAATATTAAAAAAATGGATGACAGAGAAATACCAACAAAATTTGAAATTATACCGGTAGAAAAAAAAGGAAATAAAACAATATTGGAATTTAAAAACATTAAATTTAACAAACCATTAAGTGACGATTTCTTCTCTAAACAAAATTTGAAAAGGGTTAAATGATTGCTAAATTGTTAAATTGTTGAATTGTTAATACGTAAAAGATGAGTGATAAATATTTGAAATTAAATGATATTGATGCTTATAAAACAGCGTTCAATTTATCAAACTATGTATGGAATGTAGTTATTAAATGGGAATGGTTTTCAAAAGATACTATCGGAAAACAATTTGTAAGAGCTATTGATTCAATTTCTGCAAATATTGCTGAAGGTTTTGGACGATTTGGTAAAAAAGATAAAATTAAATTTTATAGATATAGTATGGGTTCTACTAAAGAATTTTTCGATTGGAATGAAAAGTCAAGAATTCGTAAATTATTAAAAATTAAAGAGTATGAGTATATATTCAATGAACTGGACAAATTACCAAAAAAGCTTAATAGTTTAATAAAATTTACAAGAGAAAAATTAACAATTTAACAATTAAGCAATTTAATTATAATGAAGACATATCTAAAACTTGCTTGGCGTAATCTGTGGCGTAATAAAAGAAGAACAATAATTACTACTTCGTCAATATTTTTTGCTGTGTTTCTTGCAACTGTAATGAGGTCTATGCAAATAGGTTCTTATGGAAAAATGATTAATGATGTTGTAGAATTCTATACAGGTTATATTCAAATTCATAAGAATGGTTATTGGGATAACAAATCTATTAATAACACTTTTGATTACAATGATTCAATCATCAGTAAAGTAAAATCGCTTAAAAATATTAAATTGTATGTGCCGCGTTTAGAATCTTTTGCTTTAGCATCAGTTGGTGAGATTACAAAAGGCGTTATGTTAATAGGTACTGACCCTGAAATGGAAAATAAATTTACGAAACTCTCAAAACGAGTTGTAAAAGGTAATTATTTATCGGAAAACGATAACAGTGTTTTAGTTGCAGAAGATTTAGCCGATTATCTAAAACTGAAAGTAAATGACACAATAGTTTTTTTATCACAAGGCTATCATGGTATTACTGCTGCTGACAAATATCCTGTTAGAGGAATAATTCATTTTCCAACTCCTGATTTAAATGCCAGTACTGTTTATATGACTTTAAAAAATTGTCAGTATTTTTATTCTGCCGATAATCGTTTAACTTCTATAGCAATTATAGTAAATAACACAAAAGAAATTAAGAAAACAACAAAAAGATTAGCAAATCTATTAGGAGACAAATATGAAGTAATGCCCTGGAATAAAATGCTTGTCCAATTAGTTCAAGGCATTCAAAGCGATAATGCGGGTGGCTTAATTTGGATTGGGATTCTTTATGTAATAATCACTTTTGGAATTTTTAGCACTATAATAATGGGTATTGTTGAACGTAAAAAAGAATTTGCTGTTATGATTGCTGTTGGTACTCAAAAAGCTAAACTCGTTATTATTACAATTTATGAAATATTTTTTATGTGTATGATGGGTGTAATATCCGGTTTGGCTTTTAGCTTACCTATAATATATTATTATTTTAACAATCCAATACGGCTTACCGGTGATGCAGCGCAAGCAATGGCAAAATGGGGCGTAGAGCCAATTTTTGCGTTCTCTTTAGACCCGAGTATCTTTACTAATCAAGGATTTATTGTAATTTTATTAACTTTTATTGCTTCAATATATCCATTAATGATGATTAGAAAGTTTAATGTAATAAAAGCATTACATAATTAATTAAAATTAAGCATTATGATATTTACTATTTCATGGAAAAATATTTGGAGAAATAAATTCAGAAGCTTTATTATTATTGCTACAATAACCATTGGTTTGTTTGGTGGAATATTTTCAATAGCAGTTATGAACGGAATGGCAGAACAAAGAGTTTTATCTGCAATTCAAACGCAGGTGTCTAGTATTCAGATACATAACCCCGATTTTTTAAAAAACAAAGAAATAAAATACCCAATTAACAATGCTGATTCTATTATTAATATTATAAAACAAAATCATAAAGTAAAAGCAGTAAGTAAAAGATTAATTGTAACTGCAATGGCAAGTACTGCCGAAACAGGCACAGGTATAATAATGAACGGCATAGATCCGAAACAGGAAATTAGAGTTACTGATATTTCTCAAAAATTAATATCAGGTAATTATTTTACAAAACATAAAAAACATCCAATTTTAATTAGTAAGAAATTGGCTAAAAAACTAAAAGCAAAAATCCGTTCAAAAATTGTTATTACAACACAAAATAATAAAGGAGATATTACAGGCGGCGCTTTTCGTGTTGTCGGAATTTTTAAAACAGTAGATTCTTTTTTTGATGAAACAAACGTTTTTGTTTTAAATAAAGACCTAAATATACTTATTGATGAAAATTCAAGTAATAATAAAACTCACGAAATTGCAGTTTTATTATATGATGATAAAAATACTAATGAATTAACAAAAAAACTAAAATCAAAATTTCCTTATTTAAGTGTCAGAAGCTGGAATGAATCACAACCTGATTTAAAGATGATGTCATCATTAATGGAAACTACTTCATATTTATTATTATCAATTATTCTTTTAGCATTAACATTTGCAATAATAAACACAATGCTAATGGCTGTCTTTGAACGTACTCAAGAATTTGGTATGTTAATGGCTATTGGCATGAAAAAAAATAAAATCTTTAATATGATTATGAGCGAAACTATTTTTCTGTCATTAACAGGATCTGCTATCGGAATATTTATTAGTACTATATTTATTAAATATTTTAGCATTTATGGAATAAATTTAGCAATTGTATCAAAAGGATTATCATCTTTTGGAATTAATTCTGTTATCTATCCTGAAGTTGACCTTTCATTTTATTTAATATTAACAATAATGGTTATAATCACAGCTATAATAGCATCTGTTTATCCTGCTATAAAAGCTTTGAATTTAAAACCTGTTGAAGCATTGAGAGTTGAATAAATATGTATTAATTATAAAAATGTATTTAAATTATTAGGAATGTAATTATCCCGATAACTATTAATAGTCATTCAATGTAAATTACACGTATTCAACAGATTAACAAAGTGATGATTAAAAAATAGTTTTTAAAAATAAATTTATTTTTAGACTTATTAAAATTTTAACTAAAATGTATATTATTTTTGTTTTAATTAAAAAATCCCGAAAGGGATTTAATTTGAATAACCATAGGTGAAACCTATGGTTACAACCTACGTAGTATTCATCTTCAATCCTAAAAGGATTGAACAAAAAACAATATTATGG
>CAZOSY010000086.1:0-10079 GCA_964582565.1 uncultured Bacteroidales bacterium
TTTATAACATATTTTATAGTTTTGGTTAATGCTTTTGTCAGGCAGTCGCCTGATTGATTAACAACAACTTAGCAAGTCCGAAACTTCAGTAAGATATATTTATTAAATCTTATAATCAAATAAAAAAATTAATGGTTGCTTTTTATATAATAATTTAACTTTTTATAGCAAATCTATTTTTTTGTAATTTATATGACTAATTAAGATTTAATATAAATAAATGAGTTTTTTTGTTTTATAAAAATCTTCAAAAAAGTACTTATTTAAACAATATATTTTATATTTTGTTTTTATTTTTTTTAATTCATAAAAAATATCTCCTCCTTTTAAATATAATATACCATTTGTTAAGTCATTAAATCCATTTTTATATATTTTATTCTTTACTAACTTATAAAAATCCGGTAAGTTTGTTACTGCTCTACCAATAATAAAGTCAAATTTTTTGTTTATGTCTTCAGCTCTTTTATGTTCAATATATACATTTTTCAGGTCAAGTTCATTTGTTATAGCTTTCACTACTTTAATTTTTTTACCTATTGAATCATTTAAATAAAAATAAGAATTAGGAAAAAATATTGATAAAGGTATGCCTGGAAATCCTCCGCCTGTTCCAATATCTAAAATTTTTGTATTTTTTTTAAATTGTATAACTTTTGCAACGCTTAATGAATGTAATATATGATGTTCGTAAAGATTATTTATATCTTTTTTAGAAATAACGTTTATCTGTGAGTTCCATTTTGAATAAAGTTGTTGCAATCTTTCAAAACAATTTAACTGTTTTGGAGACAAATCAGGGAAATACTTATTTAATAAGTACATAGGTTTTAAATTTTAATCCGTCAGCCGACGGATGAAAGATGGTTCGGGATATACAGCCGAATTTCCAATTTCTAAATCGGGATTATGCCTAACTAATCCGATATTTCATTATTTTCGTATCGTATAATTTAGGTATTACATAAAACTCTTAAAACTCTGTAGAGAAAATATAATACTATTTTTATTTATAAACAAATTCTATGTATTCCATAATTATAATCTTTATTTATAATATTTAGTATAGTATTATAATCCTCATTATTATTTACAAAATCTATTTTATTAGTATCTATAATTAGAATACGCATATTTTTTTGCTGTTTAATAAATTCAAAATATCCTGATTGAATTTTTTCAAGATAGTAACTTTCAATATTTTTTTCATATATACGTCCTCTGTTTAATATATTTTCTTTTAACCGGTCTATTTTCATATAAAGATATACAAGTAAATCCGGCTTAGGTAAACTATTGCTGATAATATCAAACAGTTTTGTATAAAGAATAAATTCATCTTGCTGAAGTGTTTCTTTAGAAAAAATCAATGATTTATTAATAAAATAATCAGAAATAGTAAAGGTCTTAAATAAATCCTGTTCTGACAATTCTCTTTTCAGTTGATTATACCGTGTAGCAAGGAAAGACAGTTCTAACTGAAATGCATTTTTAGAAGGGTCTTCATAAAACTTAGGAAGGAAAGGATTTTTTTCAAACTGTTCAAGTATAAGTTTTGCATTAAATTGATTTGCTATCTTTGTTGCAAGAGATGTCTTGCCAGACCCAATATTGCCTTCTATTGCAATGTAATTATATTTCATAAATGAATTAAAATTATAAATGCCAAAAATACTTAAAATTTAAAATGTTTGAAATTAGTTCTGTTTCATTTCAAATCTACATAAAATAAATTATTACATATTCTGAATTATTTGTCCATTAAATTATATATTATTATCATTAGCCCCGCTCTTCAGAGCAGGGAACAAAAATTTACTTATTTTTCTCCATCAAAATTTATAAATTAATCAGGATATAGACAATATAAAAAAAGATTAAAGTTTTTTGGATGCACTATTATAACGTTCAACTTTTAATTTATCATTACATATATATAAAAGTTCTTTTATTGTTTTATTTTTAACAGGATGAACAAAATTTTCAGATATTTCGGCAAGAGGAACTAAAACAAATCTCCTTTTATCTATTAAAGGATGTGGTATTTTTAGTTCTTTTTTATTAATAATAATATTATCATAAAAAAGTATATCAATATCTATCACTCTTGAAGTCCATTGTTTTTCACTTCTCTTTCTGCCTAATGAACTCTCAATTTTCTGCAACTCTGAGATAAGAGAATAAGGACTTAACTTTGTCTCAATATATACAACCTGATTTAAAAACAATAAATTATCATTAAATCCCCAAGGTTCTGTCTCATAAACAGATGAATATTTAATAATATCACCTATTTTTTGTTTAATCAAACAAACAGTTTTTTCCAAATTTGCTTTTCTGTTACCTAAATTTCCTCCTAATAGCAAAAAGACCTTACTCATAATAATTTTTTGTAATAATTTACAAATTTACAATAAGATTGTAAAAAAAAAAATAATATTTATAAATATTATTGCTTTCAGATGTTATTTAAATAAATTATTTTTATAAATTTGTAATTTTAAAAAAACAAACTGATAATTTTAAGTTCCAATAAAAATAAACATATATTACTTTGCTATGAATGATAAAAAAATTATTGTAGGAATTGATTTTTCACAGTGTTCAATTAATGCCTTAAAATATACAATTGATATTGCAAACAAATCGCATTCAGATATTTTAATGGTTTGGGTTAACAAACCTGATAACAGGAAAGCAATATTTTTAATTGATTCTGATAAAATTAAAGAAGCAGTAGAAAAACAATTTAAAAAGTTAATATCTAAATATCAATCTAAATTAGAGAATGGTAAAATATCTTACGTTATTAAAGAAGGAAAAATTTATAAAGAAATTATAGATACTGCAAATAAAAATAATGCTTTTGCAATAGTTGTAGGTACTCATGGATTATCGGGCTTTGAAGAATTTTGTATTGGAAGTAATGCAAACAGAATAGTTTCATCAGCTAAATGTCCTGTTTTTACAGTAAGATTAAGAATTAACATTGATAAAGAACTCAAAAAAATTGTCTTACCTATAGATAATACTTTTAATACCAGACAAAAAGTTCCTTTTACTGCTTCAATTGCAAAACATTTTGATGCCAAAATACACATTCTTGCTTTGTATAGTATTGATGAAGAAAATATAAAAAAAATTGTTGATAATTATGTAAAACAGATTGTCAGTTATTTAGATGAAAATAAAGTTAAATATAGTTTAGATTCTTCCCATGCTGATAATATCACAGATTCAACTATTAAATTTGCTAAAAAAATTAATGCTAATTTAATATCCATAATGGATGAGCAAGAGAAATCATTAAATAATTTTTTACTTGGTTCTTATGCTCGGCAAATGGTAAACAATTCTCCCATTCCTGTTTTATACATTCACGTAAAATAATTATAAAATAAAATAAAGATTATTTATTTATTAGAAAAGCACTTCGTATTTTTAATAAGAAATACTAATTAACAACCAATTTTTTAGTTATTGTTTTATCTCCTATGTGAACTTTTAAAATAAACATTCCTTTGTTTTTGGGACAAAAAGTATTTAGAGTATAGCGATACGTTCCCTGATTTTGTTTTGAATGTATTAAAGTATTAAGTTTTTTACCCAAAATATTATACACTTCAATACAAACATTTTTTTCTTCTTTTAATGTATATTGAATATATGAATTTTGATTAACAGGATTGGGATATATTGTTATATCATTATTATTTATGGCAGTTTCTTCTGTTTTTGTTATCATATAACTTTTTAAGCTTGGACATTCTAAAAGCACACCTGAATCATAGGAATAGTCTCCTGCATCTGCAATTGCTATCTTTAAATGATATATTTCTCCAGGAATTATATCTGCTTTATGGAATTACTATATTGTCGGATATCAGGTTTTGCACAAATATCTTAAAGACCGTAAAGGACGAATAATGGATGATTCTCGTTATTACTGTCGTGTAGTTACAGCAATTAATAAAACAATTGAGTTACAAAAACAGATAGATAAAATTTATGGTCAAATAGAAAAAAATATAATAACATTCTGAATATAATACAGTTAGATAGAAACAGGTATCTTATCAGTTAATAATACTATTTTTTGCAACATTTATAAATTTCATTACAGATAAATTCTGCGGCACTGGCATCTCCAAATATTGAAGGGAAGGAAAGATTAGTTAAGTTTTTAAAATGTTTGTATGCTTTTAATATTTTGTCATGGTCAGCATTGGCAATGATAGCAGTTCCATTTTCAACAATTTCGGTCCATTCGGTCTCTGAACGTATAATAACGCAAGGTTTTTTAAAAAAAAATGCTTCTTTTTGCACACCTCCGGAGTCAGTAAATATCATTTTTGTATTTTTTTCAAGAACAATCATATCAAAGAATGAAACAGGAGCAAGAATTTTGAATAAAGGATTTTTTTTAATTGAACTATAAAGTTTAGTAGATAAATTTTTTGTCAGCAGTTTTGCTGTCCTTGGATGCAGAGGCATAATAATTTTAATGTTGTCATTTTCAGATATGTTGTTTAAAGCATTGAATATGGCGTTTAATCGTTCAGGTATATCAGTATTATTATCGCGATGAATAGTTACTAAAAGATAATTATTAGCAGACAGATTATTTTTTTGTAAGATATTTGATTTTTTATCTGCTATTTCAGAAAAGTATAAACTATTGTCATACATTATATCTCCACAATGGCATATATAAGGATTATCATTAGTAAAAGGTGGCTTTGTGTTTGGTTTAAAACCTTCTGCTATCAGATTATCATATCCGGTATTTGTAGGTGTGAACAATAAAGTAGAAGCGTGGTCGCACATTATTCTGTTTATTTCTTCAGGCATTTTTTTATTAAAGGAACGTAATCCGGCTTCAATATGTGCTATTGGTATGTAAATTTTAGAAGCGGCAATAGCACCGGCAAGAGTGGAGTTTGTATCACCATAAAGTATTATAAAGTTTGGTTTTTCTTTTAGCAAGATATTTTCAATGCCTTGAATCATAAGAGATGTTTGTTTTCCATGACTTGCAGAGCCAATATCTAAGTTATATTTTGATTTTGGTATTTGCAGTTGGTCAAAAAATATTTTTGACATATCTTTGTCATAATGCTGTCCTGTATGGACAATAACTTCATCTATTTTGTCAGAGAATTTATTTTTAACAGCACGGCTAAGTGCTGCTGCTTTTATTATCTGTGGCCTTGCTCCTACTATGGTTAATAATTTTATCATTTTTAGATACTAATTTAATATTTAGATTATACCCTGGTCTGCAAAGCTATAATATTTTTCATCGCCAATGATTATATGGTCAATAACAGGTAAATCTAATGAATTGCCAGCTTCTTTAAGTTTCTTTGTTAATTTTATATCTTCATTACTTGGCTGTATATTTCCTGAAGGATGATTATGGCAAAGTATTATGTATGAAGATTTGTTATCAAGGGCTATTTTAAAAATTTTTTTAGGATCTACTGCTGTGGCAGAAGTTCCTCCTTGGCTAATACATATTTTTTTTAATATTTTGTTTGCTTTGTTTAAGCATAGCATCCAAAATTCTTCATATTGAATATCAGATATGTTACTTTGAAATATTTCAAATACATCTTTACTAGATGTTATTTTTGAACGTTTTATAGCTTCGGCTTCTCTTCTTCTTTTCCCAAGTTCAAGGGCTGCTGCAATTGTTACTGCTTTGGCTTGTCCTATTCCATTAAATTTTGTAAGGTCATTTATAGTTAATTTAGATAATTCAATAAGATTATTATGGACATAGTTTAGTATTCTTTTGGCAAGGTCTATTGCAGTTTCTTTTCTGTTTCCGGCTCTAATAAGAATAGCGATAAGTTCAGCATCGCTTAAAATATTTTTTCCTTTTAAGATAAGTTTTTCGCGTGGACGGTCATTTTCTGCCCAATTTTTTATAGAGATGTTATTTTTATATTCATTCATTTAAAAAAATATTAATGATTAATAATAATTCAATCGGGCATTTGCCTGATGAAATAAAAAAATATTTTTTATTCTTAAAATGCGAAAGTAAAAATTTTTGGGATAAAATATTATAAACGAATAATTTTCAGCAATTACCCTAACATATTTTATATCTCTAATAAGAATTTATTTATAACATTAGAATGGATTAACTTATAAAGAATTAACTTTTTTTGTTAATTTGGATTTTAAGTTTGCTGCTTTATTTTTATGTATTACAGATTTTTTAGCAAGTTTATCAATTTTTGATATAACTTGTAACAGTTCTTTTTCTGCTTTTGTTTTATCAGTAGTATTTCTGATATTTTTCACAGCATTACGCATTGTTTTTGCATAATATTTATTATGCAATTTTTTCTTTTTGTCAGAACGAATTCTTTTAATAGAAGATTTATGATTTGCCATAATTTTTTTTATTGTTTTTTTTAGTAGTCCGTAGCAGAATCGAACTGCTGTTACCAGGATGAAAACCTGGCGTCCTAACCCCTAGACGAACGGACCATTTTTTATTTTTTTGTTATTATATCTTCAATTTTAATAATTTTCAATAAACAATTTAATAATTTATAAAACTAAAAAAAATGGTAGTCCGTAGCAGAATCGAACTGCTGTTTCCAGGATGAGAGCCTGATGTCCTGACCCCTAGACGAACGGACCATTTTTTATTTCAACTTTAATAACCTCTGTCTTTGATAATGGTCGTTTACTTTTTAAAAAAATGCAAAGGTATAATATTTTTTTATTTTCTACAAAAAATATTTGAATTTTAATTTATTTTTCAGACAAGAGTTATATTTATCTCATATCAATTACTTCAACATCAGGATGTTTAGATTTATCAAAGGTAAAATTAGAATCTTTTATGGTTATATCAGTTATAAATTTTTTCACAATATAGAGATATAAGCTTCCATTTTTATCATATATAGTTGATTTTAATATTTGTTTTTTTGTTTTATCAATAATAAGACGTATTTTATAAAAAGATTTTCCTTCAAGAGGTGTTAAATCTATAACATAAACAGTTTTATCATTTTTGTGTCCTTCTCTTATTAATTTAGGTTTATAGTTTTTGTCATAAGATGTAAGAATTTTTACAGGATTTATTGATTCGTCATTATCTTCAACAACATTTATTTGTACTTCGTCAGCATCTTTAATATATGTCCATATTGTTTTTCCATTACAAATAACATTTTGTCCTGCAATATCCAGATTGTATTTATCTCCTTTTATTAATATAATTCCGTCTTTACTTTCGTTTATATTTTCTTTTTCGTTTTTCATTTTATAAGTAAATTCAATTTTTATATTCTTATAAGATTGCATTTTTTCACTTGTTTTTTCAAGAATAATTTTAGCTTGTTCCTCTGCTTTCCTTGTTTGAGCATTACAAAGTAAGGTTAAAGGTATTATCAGAGATAATAATATGAATATTTTTCTCATGTGTTTATATTTTCGTAATTAGTTACAAGTTACAGGTTATATTATTTTATCGTTCTATTGTTTTATTTATTATCTTTCAATAATTGTTCCAAAGTTATCTGGTCTTTAATTCTAACTTCTCTTGCTTTACTTCCTTCAAAGTGGCCAATTATTCCTGCATCTTCCAACTGGTCTATAATTCTTCCTGCTCTGTTATATCCTATTTTTAGTTTTCGTTGTAATAAAGAAGTAGAGCCATGTTGATGAAGAACAATAATTCGTGCTGCTTCTTCAAACATTTCATCTCTATCAGATGTATCTGTATTATTATTTTTTTCATCTTTTTCTTCGTTATATTCCGGCAATAAAAAAGCATTTGTATATCCTTTTTGAGAACCTATAAAAGATGTTATTTGTTCAACTTCTGGTGTATCAACAAAAGCACATTGTAATCGTACAAGTTTATTATTTATTGATAGTAGCATATCGCCACGTCCTATTAGTTGGTCAGCACCATTTAAATCAAGTATAGTGCGGGAGTCAATTTTAGACATTACTCTGAAAGCCATTCGTGCAGGAAAGTTTGCTTTTATAGTGCCTGTTATAATATTTACTGATGGTCGTTGTGTTGTTATTATCAGATGTATTCCTGTAGCCCGTGCTAATTGGGCTAATCTTGCAATAGGCATCTCAATTTCTTTGCCTACGGTCATCATTAAATCAGCAAATTCATCAATAATTAGTACTATATAAGGAAGAAAATGATGTCCTTTGTCAGGATTAAGTCCTCTTTTTATAAATTTTATATTATATTCTTTTATATTTCTGGCTTGGGCATCTTTTAACAGATTATACCTTTGTTCCATTTCAATGCAAAGAGAGTTAAGAGTTCTTACAACCTTACGAGTATCAGTGATAATTGCTTCTTCAGAGTCAGGTAGTTTTGCAAGAAAATGTCGTTCTATTTTTGAAAACAGGGTCAGTTCTACTCTTTTAGGGTCAATCAGCACGAATTTTAGTTGTGAAGGATGTTTTTTATATAGTAAAGATGTTATAATAGTATTTAGTCCTACTGACTTTCCTTGTCCTGTTGCGCCGGCTATTAACAGATGTGGCATTTTTGTTAAGTCATAGACAAAACATTCGTTGGAAATAGTTTTTCCAAGGCCTATTGGCAGGTCAAATTTTGAATTTTGAAAATTTGAAGAAAAGAGTATTGATTTTATTGACACTGTTTCTTTATTTCTGTTAGGTATTTCAATGCCAATAGTACCTTTTCCCGGTATAGGAGCTATTATTCTAATTCCCAGAGCTGATAAGCTTAAAGCAATATCATCTTCAAGATTTTTTATTTTTGAAATACGTATTCCCGGTGCTGGAATTATTTCGTAGAGGGTAACTGTTGGTCCTATAGTTGCCTTTATTTTGTCTATTTCTATTCCATAATTATTAAGAGTTTTAACAATTTTATTTTTATTCTCTTCAAGTTCTTCTTTGTTTATATTTATAGAATCTTTACCATAATCTTTGAGTAAATCTAATGTGGGAAATTTGTAGTGCGGTAAGTCCAAAGTAGGATCATATTCTGTATCAATAGTTTTATGTTCTAATTCTGTCTTACCATCAGTATCATCTTTTTTATTTTCAATAGTTATTTGAATATTACTTTCGTCTGTTATATCTGTATTTTCAGTATCCTGATTATCTGTATTTTCAGTATCCTTATTATCAGTATCTTCGTTTAAGTTGGGTTCAATAATGGTTTCATTGTTTGCTTTATCAAAATTGGTAGTAAAATCATTTGAGTTCTGTATATGAGCATCTTTTTTCTTAAACAATTTATGTATGTTAAAAGTAATTATGAGGAAACTTATAAGAATAAAAATAAGTAACAATCCTGTTCCTATTTTTCCAAAAATATTCTCCATCCAAATATTTACTTCATAGCCAAATATTCCACTAAGCATTTGATATTTTTCATTATAAAACAGATAATATAATGCAGCAGGGAGCCAGATAAGAGTAAAGAAAGAATATTTATATGTTTTGCATACATCTAGTAATTTTATATTGAAAAACAGTTTAAATCCTGTAACAAAAAAGAGTAAAACAAACAGGTATGAAGCAATTCCAAATCCATTTTTTATGATATAGAAAGAAATTAAAAAACCCAATTTCCCCATTAGATTGCTAGCTTTGCCTGAGGCATCGTCATCAAATTTCCATGTATATAGATAAGATGTAAAGGCGATAAGTAAAAATACAGATAACGTTATAAGAAACAGACCTGTAACTTTATGTGTTTTGTCATTTTTTATAAAGTTTGACAGTCCTTTAAATAATTTTGAAAAAAAATTGAATTTTCTTTTTCCTTTCCCTAAGTTTTTCTTATAATTATTTCTTTTTACTGACATTGTATATATCTCTTAATAATAATGAAAATAAAAATTCACAAATTTATATAAAATAATTTATTTTATACAGACAAGATAAAAAATTGGCTAAATAATTCAGATAAGAGCCGTAATGAAAATATAGAATAATAAAATAGCAGTAGCAATAAAATTTAAATTTATATAGTTTGTCTTGCTACTGCTATCACTAATATTGCAAATATTTATTTATACAAATATTATTGCAGATTTATCTGT
>CAZOSY010000087.1:0-2458 GCA_964582565.1 uncultured Bacteroidales bacterium
TCTGATAAATTTTATTTTGATGATTTTAATGTTATAGGAAACCCTTTTGTAGATACAATAATCCCTTACTTGTTAAATTTAAGAGTAATTTCCAATACTGAATTAGAACTGCAATTTTCAGAAAATCTTGAACAATCATCAGCCGAGACAACAGATAATTATAATGTTAATAGTATTGGCACTCCATATCTTGCTGCTCTTGATGTTTCAGAGCATTCAACAGTTCATTTATCTTTTTTAAATACATTTTCCGATGGATTGGAAAATACATTAACAATTGATTCTGTTGAAGATATAAACGGCAACCCAATAGAAACAACTAATGTTAATTTTACATATTATACTGTTAAGGTCTTTGATATTGTTATAAATGAAATAATGACTGACGAAAACCCTGTTCCTGCTGTTTTGCCTGAATATGATTATGTAGAACTGTTTAATACAACTCCTTTTCCTGTTAATTTAAACGGATGGACAATAACATTTGGCTCAACCATTAAAACATTTCCTGATGTTTTGATACAAGCTGACAGTTTTCTGATACTTTGTCATGAAAATGCTGATTCATTATTAAGTCAATACGGACAAGTTCTTGGTTTCTCAAGTTTTTCTGTTAATAATGAAAGTTCAGTATCTCTTAAAAATACGGATGGGAATATTATTCATGCAATTTCATATACAACAGATTGGTATAATGATGAAAACAAAAAAAGTGGTGGATGGTCATTGGAACAAATTGACCCTGCAAATCCATGCGGATGTGTCAATAACTGGAGAGCATCTGTTGACCCAAGCGGAGGAACTCCCGGCAGAAAAAATTCTGTGTATGCTCCAAATCCTGATAATACAAATCCTGAACTAATAAGAGTAAGAGTATTAGACAGTAATGAAATTCAGGTCTATTTTAGTGAGACATTAGATACCATTAATTTAAAAAATGCAGGAAATTATACTATTGACAATGGTATTGGAGTTCCAAATAATGTTATATTAGTTGAGCCGGATTTTAATTCTGTGATACTTGAACTGTCTTCACCTTTACAAATAAAAACGATTTATACATTAACCATTACCGACACAATAACCGATTGTGTTGGAAACATTGTTGCTCTAAACAGTAAAGCACAGTTTGCTATTCCTGAAACAGCAGAGCCGTTGGATATTGTGATTAATGAAGTATTATCAAATCCAAAAGACGATGGCAAGGACTTTGTTGAAATATATAACCGTTCTGATAAAGTTATTGACTTAAAAGAACTTACACTATCTTCAATGGATGAAATTACATCAACTCTTACATCTGTAAAAGATATTTCAGGAGATGGATTTTTGATATTTCCGTCAGAGTATTATGTGCTGACTACTGACCCTGATATTGTAAAAAGTCAATATTATACATCTAATCCTGATGGTTTCATAAAAATGGAATCATTACCCGTATTTAGCAATGACCAGGGTATTGTTGTAATTGCTGATAAAGCACAAAATATAATTGATAAATTAACTTATACAGAAGACATGCAGTTTGCTTTGCTAAATACAACCGATGGTGTATCTCTTGAGAGATTAAACTTTGACAGGCCAACGCAGGATAAAACAAACTGGCATTCTGCTGCTGAAAGTGTTGGCTTTGCTACTCCTGCTTATAAAAATTCACAATGGACAGATACGGAACAGACAAATGATGAAATAACAGTATATCCTGAAATATTCTCTCCTGACCAAGACGGATACAATGATGTTTTAAATATTAATTATCATTTTGAAGAGCCGGGATATGTGGCAAACATTGTTATTTATGATTCAAAAGGCAGATTAATAAAAAATCTTGTTAAGAGTGAACTTTTGGCAACAAATGGCACTATATCATGGGATGGAATTAATGAAGATAACGAAAGGTCTGTGATAGGTATTTATATTATTTATGTTGAGGTCTTTAACCTTAACGGAGATGTAAAACATTATAGAAGAACCTGTGTGCTTGGTAAGAAACTTTAAGCCGTTGGTCAAAGACCTACGGTTTTTAGGTTTCAAAATTATTATATTCCTATTCTTAAATTATTTTTTCAAAGATATAAAAACATACTTATTAATCAGAAGGATAATTTATTCGTCTTGCTGCAGCAGAAAGTTTTTTACTCAGAGGTCTATTAATTTTTCCTTTTAACAAGGCATGGGCATAATTATTATTAACATAATCAGGTTCGTGAACACAACGCAGTCCTAAATCTCTGGGAACTTTTGCTTTAAGGTAATATAAACGAAACCTATTGACATTAAGAATGCTTTTCTTATATGTTGTTAATCGTTCAATATTTACAGAAATACCATCATCACGTCGTTTTAAGCTGAATGCAAGAGATGTTAAAGTACCATCATCTCTAACATAATTTGGGTCAATAAATGGTACTCTTCTTAATAGATTATCTTGGTCTTGTATTGTTACTATATTTTTTTT
>CAZOSY010000087.1:2558-10064 GCA_964582565.1 uncultured Bacteroidales bacterium
ATTTTTTTTACATAATCCCCATTATTTTTTCCCAGTTTTTTCCGATAGTGTCTTCTTCATCTTTTTTATCATATAGGCAGTTATTGTTCTCGTAAAGATAAATATGATTTGAACCATTAGGATTAAAATATACTTCTATCTCTATTTTATTTTTTTTCAATTCCACAATAATTTCTCCATTCGGACCCGGGGCAGTAAAATATATGGGCAAATTATTTTCATCTAATTGTTTTATTAAAGTAATTGCATTATTAATGGCTATTTCTGATGGTTTTTTAGCACCATAACTATCCCAGTTTTCCGCATACTCTTTAAAGGATTGAAGTTTAGAAATGAATTTTTTTGCACTTGATGATAATGATGGAATACAAAGGACAAACTTTAGTACATTACTTGTTTTTCCAAAATAAGGAGATTCAAGTTTGTAATTATCCATAGAAATTGATGATGTTTTTTCTTTTTCAGGTAATAATGTTTCATTTAAAGCTATCATAAAAATCTCCTTTTGTCATTTTTTTAAATAAAGGTGAAATTATTGAATGTGCATTTTTACACCATTTTAGTATTTCATTATTTTTAAAAACTGTTTTTTTAAAAACTGCTGTTTGCCAAATAAGCATTGGTTCTTTTGTGTTTTTGTCTGTTCCATTAGCAATAACAATATTCAATAAAGAACGGTCTTTTAACTTAAACGTTTGGTTGATATTAATATTTTCTAATATTCCATTTATATCAAAACAATGTTCCAGTTTAATTTTTAAGTTATTTTTAACAAAATTTAAGATATTATTCTTATCTGGATAATCATTTATTTTAACGGCATCAATATATTTTAGATTGCAAAAATTGATGTTAATCTTATTTTCGTAAGCTTTAAAAAGTAACTTTAAATAAGATTGTATAAGCGGGAAAAATGTATCTTCCCATACATAATTTTTATCTGTATCATTCATTGTAAATATACCTGGACCTAACTGCAGGACAGGCCATGTATTCTCTTTTAACCAAAACTGATGAACGGTTTTATAATTCAGGAGATGTTCCGGTATTTCTCTGGGTAGATTTCTTGTATAAAATTTAAATTTATTTTTAATAAGTGATTGAAATTTACCTTGTGCGAGTTCGTATCCCTTATCATATTCTTGTTGGGTTTTGTCATCCACTTCTAAATCCCACCGTAACTCAAAAATAACTTCCTTTAAAGGTGCTTTTGGTAATTTTTTCATTACTTGCAAAATTAAATAATTTATTTAACTTTTTTTATATCCTGAAGTTTTCTTTCAATCCAGTCATAAAGTATTATTTTAATAATATTGTCCATAATAAATGGTAATTTTGGACAAATTTATATAAATTTGTTCAAATAGCAATAAAAAAATATTTTTTTTGGCTCTATTCTAAAATATGGTTGTTAGATAAAGATTGGTTGCTATGTTCTTATTTCAAAATTATTATATTCCTGTTTTTTAATCACTTTTTTCTAAAATAAATTTCAATAGGTGTTCCGTTAAAATCAAATTTTTCACGTATTTTATTTTCCAAAAATCTCTTGTAAGGTTCTTTGATATATTGCGGCAGATTACAGAAAAAGGCAAAAGCAGGAAAATATGTTGGCAATTGAGTGATATATTTTATTTTAATATATTTTCCTTTATTACCAGGTGGTGGAAATTCATTAATCAAAGGCAGTATCTCTTCGTTTAATTTAGAGGTAGTAATACGTTTGCTACGGTTTTTATAGACCTTATTAGCTTGTTCAAGAGTTTTAAAGATACGTTGTTTTAATAATACAGAAGTAAAAATAACAGGGACATCACTAAAAGGAGCTATCTTTTCTTTGATTTGTTGTTCAAAAGTTTTGTAAGTATTTGTTTTTTTATCAACTAAATCCCATTTGTTAACTATAATAACAACTCCTTTTCTGTTTTGTCTGATGATATGAAATATATTAAGGTCTTGATTTTCAAATTCTGAATTGGCGTCAATCATTAACAGGCATACATCGCTGTTTTCTATTGCTTTTATAGCACGTATTGTTGAATAAAACTCTATATTTTCATAGACCTTGCTTTTTTTTCTTAGTCCGGCAGTATCAATAAGCAGGAAGTCAAAGCCAAATTTATTATATCTTGTATAAATAGAGTCTCTTGTGGTGCCAGGTATTCTAGTAACAATATTTCTTTTTTCGTCTAACAAAGTATTTATTAAAGAAGATTTTCCAACATTGGGTTTGCCTACAACAGCATATTTTGGCAAATCATCAGGTTCTTCTTCTTTTATATTATCAAATTCTTTTACGACATCATCAAGCAAATCTCCTGTGCCACTACCATTTATAGAAGAGATGGAATATATTTTTTCAAAGCCGAGATTATAAAATTCATTAGCATCAATTATCAGTTTATTATTATCAACTTTATTAACGACAAGGAATATTTTTTTATCACTTTTTTTTCTTAATATATTAGCAACATCAATATCTAAGGAAGTAATACCTGTTTTTACATCAACCATAAATATTATAATATTAGCTTGGTTTATAGCAACAGTTATTTGTTTGGTTATTTCTTTTTCAAAAATGTTGTCTGAATTTTTAACATATCCGCCTGTGTCAATGATTGAGAAATCTTTTCCGTTCCAGTATGTTTTGCCATATATTCTATCGCGTGTTACGCCGCTTGAGGCGTCTTCTATTGCCTGACGGTTTTTAGTTAATCTGTTAAAAAAAGTTGATTTTCCAACATTTGGTCTGCCTAATATTGCTACAATGTTTGCCATTTTTAGTTTTCGGTTTAGAGTTTTTTGTTTTTAGTTTTGAGTTCAAAATTTTTTTCAGTATCAAGTTCAAATCACAAAACTCGTAATTCAAAATTTTCAAATCCCAATTATTAATATTTAATTTTTTTATTTATTCTTACCTTTTTTAATACTCACCCCTAGCCCCTCTCTACTCGTAGAGAGGGGAACCAAAAGGGGAGAGTAAAAAAAATTGAGTAATGTTTTGCTTAACTCAAAATTCATAATTTCCCGGTTTTTAGTTCCGAGTTCAAAGTTTCAATTTCTCGGATTCTTAATATCGTTAAAATAAGTTACAATTGCCTAATAATTAGATATTTACAATTTAAAGAGAATTTTTTTTGTCTTTCGCCAGTTGTTCTATTACGATTATTTATTATAAACAGGCAAAGAGATATAGAAAGTTGTTCCTGTATTTTCTTTTGATTTAAACCATATTTTTCCGTTTGAATTTTCAATTATACTTTTAACCATTGCAAGACCTAATCCCATTCCGCTTGTTTTTGTTGTAAAATTTGGTAAAAATACTTTATCTAACTGGTCTTTGTGTATTCCTGAACCATTGTCAGATACTATAATAATATTTAGATGTTTTTGTGTTTTTATTGAAATATCAATTATTCCTTTCTGTTTTTTGTCAATTGCCTGTATAGAATTTTTTATCAGATTGTTAAATACTCTTAATAGTTGTTCTCTGTCGGCAAATACGTGATTGTTAATTTTTTCTGTTTTTAAGTTAATAGAGATATTATCAAGATTTTTAAACAGACCTATAGAATAGGATATAAGTTTTGAGAGTTCTAATTTTTTATTATTTTGTTGTGGTGTTTTGGCAAAGCCAGAAAATTCTGTTGCAATAGTAGAGAGCGTATCTATTTGTTCTATAAGCGTATTAGTAAAATGTTTAAGTTTTTTGTCCCAGTTTGGTGTTTTTTCTTCCCATGCTTTTTGTAGATATTGAACACTTAGTTTCATTGGTGTAAGAGGATTTTTTATTTCATGGGCTACTTGTTTAGCCATTTCTCTCCATGCACTTTCGCGTTCTGATTTTGCTAATAGTTCGGCACTTTCAGAAAGCTCATCTATCATTTTGTTATATTCTGTTATCAAGCTGCCTATTTCGTCATTTTTACTCCATTCAATTTTTTCGTTTTTGCCGCCTAATTTTATTTTCCCTATTTTTTTCTGAATCAGTTTTAGAGGCAAAGTGATATAATTAGAGATAGGAAAAGTTATAAAAAGAGACAGTATTATAAGTATAAAATAAATATTGATAGAAGCAATAAAAAAGTTGGATATTTCTGTCTGAAATTCACTTTGTTTTGCAAAATAAGGAAGATTAAGATATGCTATAATTTTGCTTTGATTGTTAATAAAAGGCGTATAAGAAGACAAATATTCTAAATTTCCAATTTTTTCTTTGTTTATAAACAGCGTTTTTTTAGTAGCAGAAAGTTTATTAAAGGCAATAGTATTTATTTTTGCAGATACAAGTCCTTTTGTAAAGATTTCAGGTCTTGAAGAAGCAATAAGATTTCCATTTAAGTCATACAGGTTAATATCAATAAAAAATACATTGGAAAATTTTATTAACAGGTCCGAAATATAATCATACATTTCAGGTGTAAGTTCTTTATAATTTGATAGTTTATGCTCAACTTCTATAAGTATTGAATGCGTTTTTTCAGTAATAATTTTATTGTTTTTATTTTTGTTAATGGTATTAAAATAAAATAAAGAAGAAGCACTAATAGCGAATGAAGCAACGACAATTAGTATAATATAAAGTTCTAATTGTGTTTTAAAACTTGATTTTATATTTTCTATTATTAAAAAGAATTTTCTTATTAAGATAAGAATCAGGATATAAGTTATAAAAAATATTATCAAAAAGAACGGGAAAGGAGCAATTATATATAAAAATCCTTTGTTTTTTTTGCTTATAATTAAGTTGGTATGGTTATCTGTTTTATATAACAGGTGGCTAAAATCATCTTTATTAAAGAAAGAAAATTCAGCATTAGATAAGTATAAGGAATCTATATTGATATTATAAAAATATTTACCAAACTGATTGATTAATATTCCATTTTTGTATTTGGCATAAGAATAATCTGTAAAGTTTGTGTTTTCATTTATTCTTTTATTGGTTAATAGTTTAGGATAGCCAAGATCTTTTGTAATAAATTTGGAATTTAATTCTATAAATAATGATACAGGCAATAAAGTGTCTGTATTTTCAAAGAATGTGAATTTAGCAATATAATTATTTTGCTCAGAGCCATCGTTAAGATAAAAAAGATTTTTGGATGAGCTTGGTTGTCCAATATTTTTAATTATTTCATTAAAAAAATTATTACAGTTTACATTAATATATTCAGGTTTTATAAACAAACTATCCATATTTTTACAAATAGTTATTTGCAATCTGTATTTTGCCCAGTATGATGTAAAATATTTTTGTTTTATATACTTAATAGTTTGTTCGTCGCTGACAGGTGCTCTTTTTAGATATTCTATAACAATATTATCTTTTTTGATTTTATTTTCAATATCCTGAAACAGATATTCACCAATAGGGTCTTTTTTTGTTGACAGTTTTATGGCAAGCGACTTTCTGCTCTCTTTTTCTTTTATATCATTATTTTTATAAAGCAAATAAGTTGAAAACAAAGAGAATAAGATTAAAAAGAATGCTATAAAAAGAAAATTATTGGTAATTTTTTTATCATAAAATTTAAAATACCAAAACGAAACTATAAAAGCAATAGGGACAATCAAATATATTATTTCAAAATTCTTTGAGAAAAAAGTTATAAAAACAAACAAAATTGTTGTTATTAAAAGGGTATAATAAAAACTTTTTGCAGATAAAATATTGCATACAATTTCGCATAATTTGTTTGATATAAAGAAAAATGAAAATAATAAAACCGATATTATAAATAATCCTGTAAAGCTGAAACAGGATAAGCTAAAAAAGTTGTTTAGATTAAATGATATATTTGAGTTAATAATCAGACCTTTGAAAAGATATACAAAGACAAAAAACAATATAAAAACAGCAGAAAATGATAAAAAAGAGTATATATACCTTTTGACAGGGATATTCAGAAACATTTTTAACTTATTTATACCTATTTGTTTTATACTGATAAAAATCAGGATAGAAATATAAATAATTAACAATGAATTGATTAAAAAATCGCCTAATGATGGTAACAGCGAGGAATTAGCATAATAAAAAGGGCTGAAAAGAGATGTTTCATACAGTATAATTGGAAACTTAAAATAAAACTGAATGATTCGGAGTAAAATCAGTTCAGATATAAATGCTAAAAGAAAAGTTTTTTTGTTATGAAAGCATGACTTATTAAAGTAAAACAAAAAAGATATAAAACACAATATGCTTAAAATGTAAAATAATATAATTGCAGATGTTTTACTGCCAGATATTTCAGGACATTTATCAAATTGTAATGAAAACAAAAAATCTTTGTTTTTATTATGTATGTTATACAAGCCCTTTTTTGTTGAAATGTTTGCTTTGGACGAAATTTTAAAGGCATTTTGAAATCTGTTTATCAGATAGTCATTCCGGTAACAATAGTCGGTCTTTATTAGTATCAGACCTGTAATAATTTGATTATTAATTTTTTGTTTTTTTACTTCAAACCAGGCATTTTTAAGATGGACAAAATTGTTTTCAAAAATATTTTTATCATAATAATTGAAAACAGGAATAGCATTATGAGACCAGTATTTTAGAGAGTCATTCTCATATACAAGAAACAAAAGTCCTTTTTTATTAAATAAATCATTAAAATATTCAGGAACAAGATTTTGTGTATAAAAGCCGTTTTTATTATCTTTTCTTATTTGAGCAAAAACTTTTTCTGTTTTGTTTTCTTTTGTCAAAAGGGTCTTTTCAAAAGAACTTACTGTTGACAAACAATTTCTATCAAAATTATTAAATTGCTTTAAAGAAAAAGCTATTAAAAAAGATATAACAGATATAATTAACAGGACTGATATTTTGTTTTTAAATAGTTTCATTGTTCTTAATTTGTCATAAAAAATACAAATTTACATTAAAACCGTAGATATGTTATCAATGGATAAAGAAATAAAATAAATATTATAATTAGAGCTTATTTATAAAGTAATGAATAATTCCAATTAAAGCACGGATCGGATGAGCTCGCCGAAGTCCAAAAAACAAAAAGTATCAAAATTTTCAAAAATAAATCATTCTTTATTTTGGTTTTTTTTAAAAAACACTTTGTTTTTGATAAAAAATGTTTATCTTTGTAAAATCAAATTTTATCTTCTTTATAATTTCTTTAATTATAAAATTATAGCAACCATAAAAAAAACAATAAATTTATTATCAGTTATTATGCTCATAGCATTGAGTGTATGTTTTCAAAAAACAAATGCACAGGAAATTGCTGTTCAGCAATGGGTGGCAAGATATAACGGACCCGACTCATTGGAGGATGTAGCGGTATCTATTGATGTTTTTGACAATATCTATGTGGCAGGCACAAATAAAAATGCTGTGCCTTATGATAATAGCAAAGGTGATTATGTTGTTATAAAATATGACAGAGATGGTAATGAGATATGGATCCGCAAATATGATGGACCTGATAATGATGATGACAGGGTAGCAGATATGCTCACAGACAAATATTATAATGTATATGT
>CAZOSY010000088.1:0-10045 GCA_964582565.1 uncultured Bacteroidales bacterium
AAAATACAAATATGATAAATTTTTGTCTAAAAGATTTTAAAACTGTAAATATACACTTTTTTTAATAGTTTATCAGATTTATTTATATTTTTTATTAGTGTCCAACTAAAAATTTATTAACCCGTAGATAATAATTAACGGAGTAAACTTGATAACCAGTCGGTATTAAATTCGTCAGATGAAGTATTATATATCTATTGTTAGAGGTAAAAATTACATCTTAATATTATTGTAATAATTTTTTAATTTTGTCTTAATTAAAAAAAAGCCCGAAAGGGATTTAATAGGGTAAATAACCACAGGTGTAACCTGTGGTAAAAAAGTAATAAAGACCATCAATCCGTCTTAGGCAGATTGAACAAAAAATGAAAACTTTGCTTGTTTCAAAAGATGATAAGATAATAAAAGGTACGGTTTCGCTTAATGGTTCAAAAAGTGAGAGTAACCGTTTGTTGATAATACAGGCACTTTGTAAGGATAGTTTTAAAATTTATAATTTATCCAAAGCAGAAGATACAGTAATTTTAAGTAACTTATTAGACAAAATATCTGCCAGTTCGCATACTGAAACAAGTTCAGCACAGGTTACTGAAATAGGTTCAGCACAGGTCTTGGATGTTAAAGATGCAGGAACCGCAATGCGTTTTCTTACCGGTTTTCTTTCAATAAGACAAGGGAAATGGCTTTTGACCGGCTCTGAAAGAATGAAAAAACGCCCGATAGCAATACTTGTTAATGCTTTACACAACCTTGGAGCAGAAATTGAATATTCAGAAGAAAAAAATTATCCGCCTTTATTAATTAAAGGAACAATCTTATCAAGTAATGAAATAAACATTGATGCAGATGTCAGCAGTCAGTATATTACATCTTTACTTTTAATAGCTCCTTGTCTGCCACAGGGATTAATACTTTATTTAAAAAGAAACATTGTTTCTGAACCTTATATTAAAATGACTTTAAATATAATGAAGCATTTTGGTATAGAAATCATAAATAATAACAGGACCATTATAATAAAAAATCAAAATTATATTGCAAAAGATTATTATGTAGAATCTGACTGGAGTGCTGCTTCATATTGGTATGAAATTGCCGCGCTTGCCGATAAAGCTGATATTACAATTAAAGGTCTGAAAAGACAAAGTATTCAGGGAGATAAAATAATTGCAGAGATATTTAAAAATTTTGGAATAGAAACGCATTTTATATCTGATGGGATTCATTTATCAAAAAATAATAATTTGCAAAAAAAACAATTTAATTTTGATTTTACTGATTATCCTGATATAGCTCAGACAGTTATTGTATGTTGTGCAGCATTAAACATAAAAGGGCATTTTAAGGGTTTGCAAAATCTAAAAATTAAAGAGACAGACAGAACAAATGCTCTTAAAAAAGAATTAGCAAAATTTAATGTAAAATTTTTCAGAAAATCTGATTCCGAATGGATATTGGAAAACAGGCAAGACAACAATAAAAAATTTTTCACGGATTTATGTATCTCTGCATATAATGACCATCGTATGGCAATGGCATTTAGTCCGTTAGCTATTAATTTTGGTAAACTATTAATAAAAAATCCTGAATCCGTAAAAAAATCTTATCCCAATTTTTGGAAAGATCTTTTATCTGTTGGTTTTAAAATTCAATAAAAAATGGAAAAATTACGAAAACAAACGCCTGACTTACTAAAAGGTATTGCTGTAATATTGATGATACAGGTTCATCTGACGGAACAGTTTGCTCAACAGGGTATTTATAATAGCTTGATAGGGGAAATATCACTTTTTTTAGGCGGTCCACCTGTTGCCCCTGTTTTTGTGGCAATTATGGGATATCTTCTAGCTACAACCAAAAAATCACAAACAAAATTATTTGTCAGAGGCATTAAGTTGCTCGTTTTAGGATTATTGTTAAATATTGGACTGAACACGAACCTATTGATACATATATTTAACGGGAACTTTAATCTTAATCCTTATGAATATATCTTTGGCGTTGATATACTGCTTTTTGCAGGATTGAGTATTGTTTTTATTACATTAATCAGACCTATATTTAAAAATAATTTTATTCTATATCTGATTTTAGCTTTTGTTATATCATTCATATCTCCTTATTTACATAACTTTGCCGGTGATAATTCATCTTTAAAATATGTAAATGCTTTTCTTTGGGGAAATTACAGATGGTCTTATTTCCCTTTATTTCCATGGCTTTCATATCCATTGATTGGATATTCTTTTCAATTGTTTAAAAAAAAATATCTTAGAAATAAGCCAAATGATTTATTTAGGCAATCAAAATTGATTATAATTATAGTTTTGGGAATAATTTTGATATTTACAATAAAATATGCCGGTAATATTTCTTGTAATCTTGAAAAATATTATAATCATAATATTATATTTTTTGTTTGGAATATTATGTTTATGTGTTTTTGGGCAACGTTGGTTTCTTTTATAGAAACAAAAACAGGAAAGACATATATTTTTAAATATATTAAATGGTTAGGCAAAAATATTACTGCTTTGTATGTGTTTCAATGGCTTATTATAGGAAATATTGCAACAGAAATTTATAAAACACAAAACATAAATAAATTAATATTCTGGTATTTGGGAATTATTGCTTTTTCAAGTTTGTTAGTGCTTATAAGATTAAAAATTAAAGCAATATATAAAAGCAAACAATTTATTATTTTATAATATTTTGAAAGTTAAAAGGGCTAATTAAAAATTACTTGTATCTTGTCAACTTTATATTTATTCTGTCTGGAATATGTCTAAATATCACGGACATAAAACCTGACAGAGTCGCCAGACACCGATACGGTTTACCACGTTGGATTTTTTTTGTCCAACTGTGGTCATTCCCTGTTAAATGTTGCTTCGCAATTTACTCACATCATTATTCTATTTTTAAAGGTGTTCGTGAAATCGCTTCGCTTAGTTCACAGGGTAAACTTCCCTACGGGGCAGTCCTGTCAGAGTTTGGGTTTTATACAAAGCTTTATTATTGACATAACAATAGCAACTTTAAATTTTTAATATTAAAAAAAACACAATTTAGAACATATACATACTTTTTTATAGATTAAAAATTATTACCTTTGCATCTTAATTTATAAAAGCAAAAAATAAAGAACAATTTAATAATATTCCTGATAAATTAGGAGACATGAATAAGAAAGAAAATTCTAAAACCATAGAAAAACCTAAAAAGGTGAATGATAAACAGAAAATATTGTCTGAGAAACAAACTCTGGAATTAAATATTAACAACAAATCATTATCACCTGTTTCTGTTAAGGAAACTGCTGTAAAAGACAAAACAAATTTAGAAGAAAAACCTGTAGAGCAAGAGGAAAAAGAAAAAAATTACAATGATTACACAAGAGAACAATTGATTGACTTTCTTAAAGATGTTATTAAAGTAAAAGATATTACAACTATAAAAAATGAAGTATCTCTCATAAAAATAGCTTTTTATAAAAAAAACAAAAAAGAAAATGATGAAAAACTTAAGCAATTTATCGCAGAAGGTGGACTAAAAGAAGATTATCAACCAAGCATTGACTCTGTTGAAGAAAATTTTAATAAAATATTTAAAATATATAAAGAGAGAAGAAAAGAGTTTCTTAAAGAACAGGAAAAACAAAAACAAAAAAATTTATCTGCCAAAGAACAGGTATTGGAAGATTTAAAAAAACTAATTGATTCTGAAGAGACACTCAAAAAAACTTATGATGATTTCAAAGCTATACAAACAAAATGGAAAGATATAGGACAAATTCCGTCAAAAAATCTGAATGACCTGTGGCAATCATACAACTTCCTTGTTGAAAGATTTTTAAATAAAGTTAAGATTAATAAAGAACTTAAAGACCTTGACCTGAAAAAAAATCTTGAAAAGAAAATTGAGCTTTGTGAAAAAGCAGAAGAATTATTACTTGAAACCTCTATCCAAAGAGCTTTTAAAAAACTTCAGGAATATCATAGGGAATGGAAGGAATTAGGACCTGCGCCTAGTGATAAAAAAGATGAGATATGGGAACGGTTCAAATCTGCTACTGATAATATTAATGAAAAAAGATATGAATTTTATGTAAAACAACAACAGGAACAACAACAAAATTTTATTACCAAAACTGCTCTTTGCGAAAAAATTGAAGAAATCAGCTACTCTCTTATTGATTCGTATAAAAGATGGAAACAAGCAACAGATAATATTATAGAAATACAAAAAACATGGAAGACAATTGGCTTTGCACCAAAAAAACAAAATAATGAAGTATGGAATAGATTTAGAAACGCTGTTGATTCTTTCTTTGCAAAGAAAAAAGAATATTTTGATAAATTAAAAGAAAAACAAACTGATAATTATAATCGTAAACTTAATATATGTGTTCAGGCAGAAGCTGTAAAATCTAATACAGAATGGAAAAAAACCACTAAAGACCTAATAAACTTACAAAAAGAATGGAAGACAATAGGACCTGTGCCAAGAAAATATTCTGATGAGATTTGGAACAGATTTAGATCTTCTTGCGATGAGTTTTTTAATAACAAATCGTCTTATTTTGAAAATATAAAATCTGAAGAAGAGCAAAATCTTAAACATAAGTTAGAATTAATAGAACAAATCAATAAATATAAATTTGGTAAAGATGATAGTAAAAATCTTGAAATCCTGAAAGATTTTCAAAGAAAATGGACAGAAACAGGAAACATACCTGTAATGCAAAAAACTGAAATACAAAAAAAATATAGAGTTGCCATTGAAAAAGGTATGGATAAACTTAAATTACCAACAACTGAAAAAATACTTCTTAATTATAAAACCAATTTAGAATCTGTTAAAGAATCATCTGGAGCAAATGAATTTTTTATAAAAAGTAAAAACGGTATTACTAACAAAATAAAAATAATAAAAAATGATATAAACCTTTGGGAAAACAATATAGGATTCTTTGCCAAATCAAAAAATGCTGATATACTTAAAAATGAATTTGTTGAAAAAATAAATAAAGCAAAACAAGAAATATCTATACTTGAAGAGAAATTAAAACTTATATCCAAATATAAAAAATAGTCATTAGTGTCCGACTAAAAATAAAATTAGAACTTATAATAGTAGATTCCTCACTTCGTTCGGAATGACAGTTAATTGTTTTTAGGTGGGGAAAGAGAGGCGTTTCGCCTAAGGCGAAACGCCTCTCTTTCCCCATAATATATTAACCAAAATTGTCATTCCGAATGGAGCACATTCACTGGGTTCAGTGTAAACTCCGCGGAATGAGGAATCTCAAGCTAAATTAAAATAGGGTAGCTTGTAAAATACTATTTTATGTAGCACCTCAAAATAATATTTAGCCATTTTTATGTTGTTTATATAAAATAGATTGTTTTATATAAATTTGTATAAAAATTTTGCTTATAATCCAATAATTTTAAAAAATGTTAATAAAACGTTTTATATATCTGCTTATTTTCTTTGTTACTCTCTCTTATAGTAATGACCTGTCATCTCAAACATTCAAAAATTTTTCAGAGAATCATGAAGATTTCATTAATGAAATGACAATATTTCTGCAAAAGACAAACAAAAAAGAAGAAAAAAAAATAGCAAAAGAATTTATGGAGACCTTTGCTGCGGACTGGAATGCTGGAATATTTACAGAAGAACAAGAGCAACAAATATATAAAATATCAAATCTTATGCTAAAACGTAAAATGAGACCTTTCCCTTATTTTAAAAAATATCTTACAGCGTTATTAAATTTTGCTAATTCTAACCAAACAGAAGAAAGTTTTATGGCATGGAGTTCAGGGCTTGAAAAGTTGATAAATATGTCAAATACACGACAATTTATATCTTATCTGGAAATTATCAATAACCTCATTACAGATAATATCATCTATGAATCTTATACAACAAAGTGGCAGGCAAGTAATAATGACTGGTATTTTAAGTATGATAATGAGCCAAAAATAATATTTAACTATTTAGACCTGACTTGCTACTCAAAAGGCGATAGCTCGTGCATATATAATACAAAAGGAACTTATTATCCTATAAAATATGAATGGAAAGGACAAGAAGGAAAAGTGGACTGGCAAAGAGCAGGTTTAGACAAGGATGATGTATATGCAAAACTACGTAAATATACTATTAATGTTAAATTTTCAAAATACTCGGCTGACACTGTTACGTTCTATAATAAAAATTATTTTTATAAACCTTTGCTTGGAAAATTAACTGAAAAAATTAAAGCTAATGTAACAGAAGAAAAATCTTTATATCCTCGCTTTGACTCATATAATAAACATTTAAAAATAAAAGAAATTTTTGAAAATATTGACTATGAAGGTGGCTTCTCTATGCGTGGCTCAAAATTTATTGGCTCCGGTGATAAAAAACGAGATACTTATCTTATATTTAAAAAAGATGGTAAAAAATTCTTAGTAACTGCCTCTAAGGCCTATGCCATAAGAAAAGATCGTATCTCTGCTCAAAGAGCATCTGTAACTATTTATTATGAAAAAGATTCTATTTATCATCCGGGATTACAAGTGAGATATATTGATGACAAAAAAGAACTATCATTATTACGACTAAAACAAGGATTGGCAGAAAGCCCTTATTTTGACTCTTTTCATAAATTAGATATATATGTAGAAGCATTATACTGGAAATTAGATGAGCCAAAAATAGATATGAAAATGATTAAAGGAATAGGAAATGTTAGCAAAGCTATTTTTGAATCAAATAATTATTATTCCGAGCAAAGGTTCTCTCAACTACAGGGAATAGATGAAATAAATCCTTTGCTTGCTATAAAAAAATATTCAAAAAAAATTAATTCCAAAGAATTCTTTCTTAAAGAATTTGCAGAATATATGAGAAAACCTTATGAGCAAATAAAAGCATCTCTTATCAAAATTAGTAATATGGGATTTATAATGTATAATTTAGACCATGATAAAATAATTATTAAAGACAGATTATATGACTATTTGAATGCTAAAGTAGGCAAAACCGATTATGATGTTATTAAATTTAATTCTGTTATATCAGGTAAAAGTAACGCATCTATCAATTTGTTAAACTTTGACCTTAAATTAAGAGGTATTGCAAGAATATTTTTAAGCGACTCAAAAAATGTGTATATATATCCCAAGAACCAAGAACTTATCATGAAAAAAAATAGGGACTTCACATTCTCAGGAAGAGTCCATGCAGGACTGTTTGATTTCTACGGAAAAGAATTCTCTTTTGAATATGACAATTTTAAAGTTAATCTTCCTAATGTTGACTCTCTGACTTTTAAAGTTCATAAAAGAGAAAAAGATGAACTTGGCAATTATCCACTTGTTAAAGTTAAAAATTCTATTGAAGGTCTTAGCGGAAACCTGCTTATTGACCTCCCAAATAATAAATCAGGAGCAAAACCTTCTGATGAATATCCAATATTTAACAGCAAAACAGAATCTTATGTGTATTTTGACAAAAAAAATATCTTAAATGGTATCTATACAAAAGATAAATTTTATTTTCATATAGACCCTTTTTCTCTTGATAGTTTAGACAATTTTAATGCAGATAACATAGCATTTGAAGGATATCTGAAATCTTCAGACATATTTCCTGATATAGACGAACCTCTTAAAGTTCAACCTGACTATTCTCTGGGATTTGTAAAAAATACCCAGGAATCAGGATTGCCTGCTTATGGCGGAAAAGGACAATATTTTTCAATAATAGACCTTAGCAATAAGGGCTTAAGAGGTAATGGCTCTCTTAAATACTTAACATCAACATCTGAATCTAATAATTTTATTTTTTCCCCTGACTCAATGAACGCTAACTTACAATATTATGAAATAAAAGAACAAATAGAACAAGTAGAATATCCAACCGTTACAGCAGAAGATGTATATGAACAATGGTTCCCTTATCGTGATTTAATGATTGTATCTAAAAAACAAAAACCTATTAAAATGTATAATAGCGAATCAGATTTGCACGGAAGCATAACTTTAGCACCTTCAGGATTAGCAGGCAAAGGAATTATGAAATTTGAAGATATTGCAGAGGTGGAATCAAAACTATTTGATTTTAAACAACACGTATTTGATGCTGATACAGCTGATTTCCGTCTTAGAACTTATGACTTGTCAAAATTATCTCTCGCAACATATAATTATAAAGCACATATTGACTTTGACAAAAGAAAAGGAAAATTTGAATCAAATATAGGTGGCTCAAAAGTTGATTTTCCTGTTAATCAATATATTTGCTTTATGAATGAATTTGACTGGTATATGGATAAAGCAGAAATAGAACTGGCAAGTAACAAAAATATGGATGCTGATTTAGATACTTTGAGTTTAGAAGAACTATCTGATGTTGATTTAAAAGGTTCTAAATTTATATCAGTACATCCTGACCAGGATTCTTTGGGGTTTTATTCACCAAGAGCTAAATATAGTTTAAAAGACAATATAATTTATGCTACAGATGTTAAAGTTATTAAAATTGCTGACGCTGTAATTTTCCCTGATAAAGGAAATGTAACAATACTTAAAGAAGCTAAAATGCAAACCCTTGATAATGCTCTTATAATGGCAAATACAACAACAAAATATCATATCATCTATGATGCAATGGTTGATGTATTCTCAAGAAAAAACTATGAAGCAGTAGGTAAATATGATTATATTGATGAGACGAAAACCAAACAGCAAATATATTTTAATAAAATAGCTGTTGACAGCACAACACAAACCTATGCCTGTGGAATTATAGATACATCGGCAAATTTTACTCTAAGCCCTTACTTTGAATATACAGGAAAAGTTAATCTGCTTGCAAGCAAAGAATTCCTTAACTTTGATGGCTTTTGTAAAATAAAACATGATTGCGATACCCTTATAAGCTGGCTCAAATTTAAAGCAGATATTGACCCTAATGAAATTTATATCCCTGTATCACAAAAACCCAAAGATATTAATGATAAAAATATAACTGCCTCTATCTTAATATCTAATGATTCTAATAATGTATATTCTTCTTTTTTATATAAAAAATATAAATATAGCAACCAGGAAATTATATCTTCTGATGGATTTTTAACATTTGATTCATTATCTCAGGAATATAGAATATCAACAAAAGATAAATTAAAAGAATCTACATTACCGGGTAACTATTTGAGTTTAAATAGAAATGACTGTATTACTTACGGGGAAGGTGAAATAAATTTAACCGATAATCTTGGACAAACAAAAATAAAAACTTATGGCAATGTTAGTCATTATATAATATCAGATTCTACATACTTTGACTTACTTATGTCTTTGGACTTTTTCTTCTCTGACAAAGCAATAAAAATTATAAGTAATAGCTTGGAACAATATTATGATTTAGAACCCGTAGATATTACAAGAGAAACAGTTTTTAAAGCTTTATATGGAATTCTTAGTAAAGAAAAAGCCGATAAATTAATATCAGATATAACTATGTATGGATTTATTAAAAAATATCCTTCAGAACTTAAACACACATTGCTATTAACTGATGTTCAATTTAAGTGGGATTCTGAAACAAAGTCCTATATCTCACAAGGACCTATTGGAATAGGAAGTATTAACAAAGCACAAATCAATAAGTATGTTAACGGATATATTGAAATTGTGAAAAAAAGAAGCGGAGACGAAATTACCGTTTATCTTGAACCCGAAGAATCAGAATGGTATTTTTTTAACTACAGAAGAGGCATAATGCAAATAATATCATCAGATAAAATTTTTAATGAAATAATTAGAGAGACAAAACCGGAAGACAGAAAAATGAAAACCAAAGGAAAAGAAATGTCTTATTCCTATACTTTATCCAGTCTGAGAAAAAAGAAAAGTTTTCTTAAAAAATTTCAACCAGATGTTATTGAAGAACCTGATATTGAAAATACTGAGATAGAAGAACCTGATAATGAGTAGCGGTTAACTTTGATATGAACCCCGAATTCTATGATAAAACT
>CAZOSY010000089.1:0-10041 GCA_964582565.1 uncultured Bacteroidales bacterium
TTGTTGGCATATTATCTTCTATTTATTTTCTATATCGAGTATCTTTTTTGTGTTGCAAATTTCCTTGTAAAATTCATTTTTTGAAAGATATTTTTTTGGTAATTCATTAGATATATAATCAAAAATTTCAGAAAATTCTTTGTATATTTTATTATTTACAAGAAATTCTGAGTTTTCTATTATAACATTGTCACGTTGTAATAGTACTAACAATTTTGAAATTTTAGGATTCTTTTCAATGAGCTTATTAAAATAAGGATTTGTGATTAATACTCTTAGATCTTCTCCAATTATTTTTATTCCATTTACATATATTTTTTGATCAATCTTATTTTCTGAAATTTTTTTTGTAGACTTATCAAATACATTAATAACAACGATATAATATCTTATGATAATGTCAAGTAGCTGTATTTTCCCTCCTTTATATTGGGCTCTGAAAGCATATCCCGCTGTACACCAGGCTGCTGCGATAGAAATAGCAATTGTAATTAGTGGTAAAAAAATATTTTTCATATTGTAGTTTAAAATAATTTTATTTCAGACAACATTGAGCATAATAAGTAGTGGCGGATTACGAGGCGCTTCGCTATCAACCCGTAATGAAGTTAATGCTGGCTAAAAGCCTTAATATTTAGCACTTTCACCGCCATTACTTATGAAGCATTGTTAGCACAAGTTTACAAGATAATAATATATATAAAAAGGACAAATAATATGATATTTGTCCTTTTTATATTTTACAACTTATCAAATATACTTTTAATCTCATCAGAAATATATGATAAGTTTTATAAGTAATTTTTTCAGAAAGAGTAAGATTTAAAAGATAAAATTTTCAGTCGGGTGCCCGACCGATTTTAACGTAATAAACATTTTTTGTTTGTATCCTTATTATATATTTGATAGTCAATATTATACAAACTAAAACGGCAAATCATCTCCCTCTTTTTCAGATTCAGGATTATCTGTATTTACTTTTTCATCCTGAGATACTACTTCTTCTGTTGCCTCTTTTCTTTTACTATCTAATATAGTAAAAGTATTGCCAATTACTTCTGTAATATATCTTTTGTTTCCATCTTTATCATCCCATGAGCGGGTTCTTAATTTACCTTCAAGATATATTTGTCGCCCTTTGGTTAAATATTTTTCAGCTATTTCAGCTAAACTTCGCCATAATACTACATTATGCCAGTCTGTTTTTTCAACTCTATTTCCGTCTTTGTCTTTATGGTATTCACTTGTTGCTAAAGAAAATTTGGTAATAGTTACGTCATTGTCTAAGTGTCTGACGTCAGGATCTTTTCCTAATCTACCGATTAGTATAACTTTATTAATTCCAGCCATTATAAATAAGTTTTAAATGATTAATATTTTATTGAATAAATTAAAATGCAAATATATAAAAATATTTTTATCTACAAAAATATTTAATTAATTTATATTTTTTTAATAATTCAGGTCATTTTTTTGGTTCTTTCTTTTAAGTAATCTATTTAAAACAGATTATTTTTTTAAGTATATATTGCTTCAGAAACATTAATAACAAAATCACCAAGTTTTTCACATTCTGAAAATATATCATTATATATTATCCCTGCCTTATATTTATATTTTCCTTTTTCTATGTTCGGCTACTGACGAATGACGAATGCCTGATCAGTATTCAAAAATACAAAAAATAACTACCACCAAAGGCATCTTAGTTCAATTTGTTTACACTTATCCAACTTGTTCTTTACTTCAACAAGTTCAGCACAAGTTTACAAGATAATAATATATATAAAAAGGACAAATATCATATTATTTGTCCTTTTTATATTTTACAATTTATCAAATATACTTTTAATCTCATCAGAAATATATGATAAGTTTTATAAGTAATTTTTTCAGAAAGAGTAAGATTTAAAAGATAAAATTTTCAGTCGGGTGCCCGACCGATTTTAACGTAATAAACATTTTTTGTTTGTATCCTTATTATATATTTGATAGTCAATATTATACAAACTAAAACGGCAAATCATCTCCCTCTTTTTCAGATTCAGGATTATCTGTATTTACTTTTTCATCCTGAGATACTACTTCTTCTGTTGCCTCTTTTCTTTTACTATCTAATATAGTAAAAGTATTGCCAATTACTTCTGTAATATATCTTTTGTTTCCATCTTTATCATCCCATGAGCGGGTTCTTAATTTACCTTCAAGATATATTTGTCGCCCTTTGGTTAAATATTTTTCAGCTATTTCAGCTAAACTTCGCCATAATACTACATTATGCCAGTCTGTTTTTTCAACTCTATTTCCGTCTTTGTCTTTATGGTATTCACTTGTTGCTAAAGAAAATTTGGTAATAGTTACGTCATTGTCTAAGTGTCTGACGTCAGGATCTTTTCCTAATCTACCGATTAGTATAACTTTATTAATTCCAGCCATTATAAATAAGTTTTAAATGATTAATATTTTATTGAATAAATTAAAATGCAAATATATAAAAATATTTTTATCTACAAAAATATTTAATTAATTTATATTTTTTTAATAATTCAGGTCATTTTTTTGGTTCTTTCTTTTAAGTAATCTATTTAAAACAGATTATTTTTTTAAGTATATATTGCTTCAGAAACATTAATAACAAAATCACCAAGTTTTTCACATTCTGAAAATATATCATTATATATTATCCCTGCCCTATATTTATATTTTCCTTTTTCTATATTATTTATATGTTCTTGTTTCAATTTATCTCTGTAATTGTTTATTCTTTTTTCAATACTAATAGCTTTATTAAAAGAGCGGGCATTATATTCATTACTTAAATTATTATCCATTATGCTTAATGATTTATCTATCAAATCAAACATTTTATTCAGGGTATCTCTTATATCTTGTGTGAACCATATTTTAAGTTGTTTTTTTCTGTTAATAGTTCTGGCAATATTAAAACAAGAGTCAGCTATACTTTCAATATTATCTATTTGTTTTAACATATCTTTTATATTTTCAGATCCTGTTTTACTTAAATCACCTTCTGCAACTTTTGTCAGATAAGTAGCAATTTCTATCTCAATATTATCACTAATGTCTTCATATTTTTTAATTTTTTCAAAAAATTTATCATTTTTTTTATTGTCTATTTCCGAGAAATAATTACGAACAATGGAAAACATTTTTGTTGTATGTTTAGAGAAATTAGCTACTTCTTTTTTTGCCTGAATAATTGACAATTCTGATGTTGACAACAATCCTGTGTTAATATATTTTATTCTGAATATTTCTTTTTCTTCTTCTTTCAAAGGAACCATAAATTCAACTGTTTTAACAATTAATTTTGTAAATCCTACAAGGAATAATGTATTAAAAACATTAAAAATAGTATGAAATATTGACAAACCAATAGGGATAATCGTTGCAGATTCATAAGGTGATTGTCCTCCTCCAATTTTAATAGTAAGCCAGTTAACTATATCTAAAAACTGATGAAATATTAATAATACCCAAATAATACCGACTATATTAAAAATGAGGTGTGCTCTTGCAGTCCGTTTTGCAGAAACATTTGTAACAATGGCAGCAACATTTGCGGTTATTGTCGTTCCAACATTTTCTCCCAGCACCATAGCAGCAGCCATCTCAAATGAAATCCATCCATTATAACACATTACTAAGGTTAATGCCATTACTGCACTTGACGATTGAATAATCATAGTTAATATTGTTCCTATTCCTAAAAATAATAAAACAGACCAAAATCCAGATTCTGTATATGAGGAAAGAAATTCAAGGATATTAGGATTACTTTTAATATCAGGAACAGAATTTTTAAGAAAACTCAATCCTATAAAAAGAATAGAAAAGCCAACAACAAGCTCCCCCCATGATTTACGATTGTTGTTTTTTGATAAAAATAAGGGAAATCCTAAAGCAACTAAAGGTAAGGCAATTATGCTTATGTCAATTTTAAATCCAAGTATAGAAATTAACCATGCTGTAACAGTTGTTCCAATATTAGCACCCATAATTACACCAATAGATTCAATCAGTGATAATAGACCGGCATTAACAAAACTAACAATCATTACTGTTGTTGCTGATGAAGATTGAATAACAGCTGTAATTAAAAAGCCGGTTAAAATACCTTTAAACCTGTTGGAAGTCATTGCAGATAAAATGCTTCGCATTTTATCTCCTGCTACTTTTTGTAAAGCTTCGCTCATTAACTTCATCCCATAAATGAACAAACCTAATGACCCAATCAATGTTAAAATATCAAAAATACTAAATTTCATCTATACATAATTAAATTCAAAATTAGTCGGATGTCTTTCTGATGCCTAAAATTTAAAATAGAATAAATTAACCCTTTTTTATAAACAAAATAAAGTATAACCTTTTAGATGGCGACAGAAAATATATTAAGTTTATATTAAATTTTTGTTAAATTAATGTTAATAAAAAAAAATAACAATAAATTTGTAACTTTGCATTTTGATTTTATATTTTAGTTTTATACTTTTACAAATTATTTTCAATTTAACAAATTTAAAAATAAATAAAAACTAAATAGCATGAAAAAAATTAAATTCTTATCTCTTATCGGTCTTATTATTTGCATTGGTGTATTAAATTTTACAAATACAAAAGCACAAGGTGTATGGGTAACCTATAATACATTAAATTCAGGTTTAGCTAACGATAACATTAAATCTGTTACTGGAGATAGTAATAGTAATATGTGGTTTGGCACAGAAGGAGAAGGTGCCAGCAAATATAACGGCTCAATCTGGACAAGTTATGATACTTCAAACTCTGACTTAGTTGATAACAAAGTTAGAACAATTGCACAAGATTATTCCAATAATATATGGTTTGGCACACCAAAAGGATTAAGCAAATATAATGGCTCTACTACTTGGACAACTTATGATACATCAAATTGTGGAATAGCCGGTATCAATATTATGTCTTCTGCAAAAGATAATCCTAACAATATGTGGTTTGGCTCAGTATATCCCGGTACAGGTGTTACTAAATATGACGGCTCAACATGGACCGCTTATCTGCCAAATGCCGGCTGGGGAGTTATATCTATTATGAAAGATAATAATGGAAATATGTGGTTTGGTACTTATCTCGGAGGTGTTTATAAATATGATGGTGCTAACTGGGATTCATTAACTACTGCTGATGGCTTGGCAAGTAATAATATATCGTCAATTGCAGAAGATAGTAATAATAATATATGGTTTGGCACAATGGAAAGCGGTGTTAGTAAATATGATGGTGTAAATTGGACAACTTATAATGACTCATTGTCAGGACTGGTTAGTGATAATGTTACATCAATTGCAGAAGATGATTTTGGAAATATGTGGTTTGGGACAGATAGTGGTGCCAGTAAATTTGATGGTATCAACTGGACTACTTATACTATTAGTGATGGCTTGGTTAATAATACTATAAGAGCAATTACAAAAGATAATCAAAATAACATTTGGTTTGGCACAGCAAACGGCGTGTCAAAATTAACTCCTCTAAATATTGCTTATACTAATATTAGTTGCTATGGAGCAGATGACGGAAGTATAACATTTACTATAGATATTACTCCGCCTGTGCAGTATTCTATTGACGGAGGCAGTACTTTTGTTAATGATAGTATATTTACCAGTTTGTCACCGGGAACTTATTCTACTGTTGTTAAAAATGCTACTGATACTATAAATGGTGGTGATATTATATTGACAGAGCCATCTCCTGTTATTATTGATTTGGGTAATAATACCACATTCTGTGAAGGAGGAAGTATTACTTTAAATCCAGGTTCAGGATATGCTTCTTATGTATGGTCAAATGGTTTTTCAGGTCAGTCGCAAATTGTAGATACTTCTGCAACTATAAGCTGTAAAGTTAAGGACTCTAATGGATGCTGGAGTAATGAAGATACTATTAATATTACAGTAAAACCAAGTCCAACAGTAAACTTAGGTAATGATACTACATTTTGTGAAGGTGGTAGTGTTGCATTAAACGCAGGATACGGATATGATGCTTACTTATGGTCAAATGGCTGGACAGAACAAATTCAAACTATAAATACAACAATTGTTTTAAGCGTTAAAGTTCAAGGTGCTAATGGCTGCTGGAGTGAAGGAGATACTGTTAATATTATTGTTAATCCTTTGCCTGTAGCTGATGCAGGACAAGATACAACTATACAAACAGGTCATGATACTATATTACATGCTGCAAATGCAGGAAGTTCGTGCATTTATAACTGGACACCAGCAGGTTTGTTAATAGACCCTAATATACAAGATCCTGTAACTGTAATCCTGACATCATCTGAAACATTTACATTGACAGTAACAGATACAATTACAGGATGTCAAAATACAGATCAGGTAAATATTTTTGTAGCAGGTGGAACTCTTAATGTTATTGTAAGTGCTGATGATACAACTTTATGTTATGGAGAAACTGCCTATTTGCATGCCTTGCCAAGCGGAGGCAGTGGAAATTATTCATATCAGTGGTCATCAATTCCTGCCGGATTTGATGATACAATATTAAATCCTACAGACATACCTGCAATAATTACTACTTATACAGTAACAGTAGATGATGGAATTAGTACAGCTACGGACAATGTTATAATAACAGTAAGTTCTTTACCTGTTGTTGATTTAGGTAATGATACTACATTTTGTGAAGGAGGCAGTGTTAATTTAGATGCAGGTTCGGGATATGATGCTTACTTATGGTCAAACGGGTTCGCAACTCAATCTCAGATTATTAGTTCTTCTGATACCATCTTTGTTACAGTTAAAAATGCAAATGGCTGCTGGAGTATTCCTGATACTATTATTATTACAGTCTATTCTTTGCCTGTTGTTGATTTAGGCAATGATACATCTATTTGTCAAGGTGAAAGTGTTGTTTTGGATGCAGGAGCCGGATATAGCGAATATCTTTGGTCAGACGGCTGGACAGGACAATCTCAAGCCATAAGTTCTTCTGATACAATATCTGTTACAGTTAAAAATGCAAATGGATGCTGGAGTATTCCCGATACTATTATTGTTACTGTTAATTCTTTACCTGTATTTAGCATGGGAAATGATACCTTATTTTGTGCCGGAAGCATATTAGATGCAGGAGCAGGATATAGCGGATATTATTGGTCAGACGGCTGGACAGGACAATCTCAGCCAATTTTTTCTTCTGATACAATATCTGTTAAAGTTCAGGATGCAAATGGCTGCTGGAGTATCCCTGATACTATTATTGTTACTACCAAACCATTACCGGATGTTGATTTAGGACCGGATACTTCTGTGTGTGAAGGTAATAGCGTTGTTTTAGATCCAGGAGCAGGATTTAGTTCTTATTTATGGTCAAATGGAAGCACAATACAAACACAAACCATTTATTCGACAGATACAATATCTGTTTCTGTTCAAGGTGCTAATGGCTGCTGGAGTATTCCCGATACTATTATTGTTACTGTTAATCCTTTACCTCTACTTAATTTGAATGATACCGAACTTTGTTATGGTGATATATTAGATGCAGGAGCAGGATATATTGGGTATTTATGGTCAGATGGCTTCACAGGACAATCTCAGCCGATTGATTCAACAGATACAATATCTATTTCTGTTCAGGATACTAATGGCTGCTGGAGTATTCCCGATACTATTATTGTTACTGTCAATCCTTTGCCCACAGCAGATGCAGGACAAGATTCAGTAATACCTTTTGGTACAAATATAACATTAAATGCTGCTTATGCGGGAGATTCATGTGTTTATAACTGGTCACCGGAAGCTTTATTTGTAAATCCTAATATACAAAATGCAACAACTGTAAACTTAATAATTACTACAATCTTTACATTGACAGTAACAGATACAATTACAGGATGTCAAAATACAGATAATGTAACTGTTACAATAAGTGGTGGTCCGCTTATTGTTATTGCAAGTGCATCTGATTCAGCTATATGTGCAGGGGAATCAGTTGATCTGTCTGCTTTGGCAAGTGGCGGCAATGGAAGTTATACATATCAGTGGACATCAAATCCTGTAGGATTTGACAGTATAATATCAAACCCTACAGATATACCTACAATAACTACTACTTACACAATAGAAATAGATGATGGAGATAGCACAAAAACAGATAGTGTTATAGTAATAGTAAATCCATTGCCTGCTGTTGATTTAGGTCAGGATACAACTATTTGTTATAATCAATCTGTAACACTTGATGCAACAGAATCAGGATGTACATATTTATGGTCTGGTGGCGGCTCTGTTGATTCAGTATTTACAGTTGTTGGTTCAGATGTTGGTGTAGGCACAGCAGATTATTCTGTTACTGTTACTAACATTTACGGATGTCAAGATATTGATACTATTACTGTTACTATTGCTCCAAATCCGGTAGCAGATGCAGGTCCTGATATATCTATCTGCTATGGTGAATGCACGGTATTAACCGCAAGTGGTGCAGGAGTTGGCGGAAGCTATTTCTGGAATACAACAGAAACAACATCTTCAATAACAGTATGTCCAACAACAACTTCAAACTATATAGTAACAACAACTAATGAATATGGATGCACAGATGTAGATTATGTAGTAGTAACAGTAAATCCATTGCCTGTTGTTGATTTAGGACAGGATACAGCTATACTTATTAGTCAATCTGTATTATTAGATGCAATGGGTGTTGGATATACTTATTCATGGTCTGATGGTTCAACAAATTCAACACTAACAGTTAATGGTTCAGATATATCTGACTCAGCAGATTATTCTGTTACTGTTACAAATGTTTATGGATGCCAAAGTGTTGATACTATTACTATTTCTATTATAGATAACATTGAAGATATTACTGACAATGTTAATATCAATGTATTTCCTAATCCATCAAAAGGAATATTTAATATTTCAATAAGTGGGTTAAATAATAATTTTGATTTGACTATATTTAATATTCAGGGACAAATTATCTTAAAAGAAAAATTAAATAATGTCTCAGCCAAGTATAACAAACAATTGGATGTTTCTGATTATCCAAAAGGAATTTACTTTCTGAAATTTATTAATAAAGATATTATTCAGTTTAAGAAAATAGTTATTCAATAGAATAATAAATAAAATTTAGATTATATTATTTGTTTATGAATTATAAATAATTTTATAATGCAAGGTCTAAAATATTAAAAATTAGACCTTGTTTTATTTTTATTTATTACCAATAAAAAAATTTGTTTTAAATAAATTTTATATGCGCATAGATATTCTGACTTTATTTCCTGATATGTTTGATGGTGCTTTTAATTATTCAATAATAAAAAGAGCAAAAGAAAAAGGTCTTGCAGAGATTTATTTCCACAACATAAGAGATTATTCAACAGATAAGCACAAAAGCGTTGATGATTATGCTTATGGTGGTGGTGCTGGTATGGTGATGATGATTGAGCCAATTGCTACTTGCATTGATAATCTTAAAAACAAAAGAACTTATGATGAGATAATATATATGACACCGGATGGAGAATTGCTTAACCAAAAAATTGCCAATCATATTTCAACACTTAACAATATAATTATTCTCTGTGGTCATTATAAAGGTATTGACCAAAGAATCCGTGAGCATTATATAACAAAAGAAATTTCAATAGGAGATTATGTATTATCAGGAGGCGAACTTGCCGCTGCTGTTTTATGTGATGCTGTGATAAGAATTATTCCCGGTGTTATTAATGACGAAACATCTGCTTTATCCGATTCTTTTCAGGACGAGCTTTTATCTCCACCTGTATATACTCGTCCATACAATTACAAAAATTTAAAAGTCCCTGACATCTTACTTTCAGGTAATGATAAAGAAATACAAAAATGGAGGACAGAAAAATCTATTGAAAGAACAAAAAAAAGAAGACCTGATTTACTTTCAAATAAAGGTGATGAATAAAGGGGAGTTCTAATAATTACTTTTTATTACAAGTGGCTGCAAAATATCATT
>CAZOSY010000090.1:0-9976 GCA_964582565.1 uncultured Bacteroidales bacterium
TAATTCGTAATTCGTAATTCGTAATTCGTAATTCGTAATTCGTAATTCGTAATTTCTTTATGTGATGTATTTGAAAAATAATATAACAGATTGGGATTTGTTATTAGAACCATTAAAAGAATTAGAAAATTGTAATATATGTCCCCGAAATTGCGGAGCTAACAGGTTTTCTGACAAATTAGGATATTGCAAAAGTGATGCATCTTTTAATATTGCTTCTGTTTGCATACATAAAGGCGAAGAACCGGTAATAAGTGGGAAGCAAGGAATATGTAATATCTTTTTCTCTCATTGTAATATGCAATGTATTTATTGCCAAAATTATCAGATAAGCCATAATAAAAATAATACATCAAAACACAGGTTAGCATTAAAAGAAGTTATTAAAAAAATTATTATAATTCTTGATTCAGGCTGTAATTCAATAGGATTTGTATCACCTTCTCATTTTATTCCACAAGTAAAAATTATTATAAACACCTTGCATAAATTAGGAAGATATCCAATAGTGGTTTTTAATACAAATTCGTATGATAAAGTTGCTATATTAAAAGATTTACAAGGATTAGTAGATGTTTATCTCGCTGATTTTAAATATTTGGATAAAGTTATGTCAAAGGAATATTCTGATACGCCCAATTATTCTGAGATAGCAACAAGAGCAATTAAAGAAATGTATAGACAAAAAAAATCTGTATTAAGGATTAATAATAGAGGCGAGGCAGAATCAGGATTAATAATAAGGCATTTGGTATTACCAGGACATATTGATAATAGCATAGATATTTTAAGATTTATTGCAAAAGAAATCTCAACATCAGTATATATTTCTTTGATGTCGCAATATTATCCTACAGAAAGAGTGAAAAAGCATAAATTTCTAGGCAATGTATTAAAAGTTGATGAATATAATAAAGTGGTAAAAAAAATGAAATTGTTGGGATTTACTAATGGCTGGATTCAGAATATTGATAGTAATAGCCGATATATGCCGAATTTTAAAAAAAATAATCCATTTGAATAATATAACAGATGTTTGGTAATACCAAATAATTTGTCTCAGGCGTATTAATAATTTACTGTTACATATTTTATAAACCAATATATTTGTTATTTATCCTTTACAATTTTTTGATTTTATTACAAAATCCTGTCAGAGTGCGAAGCACCTGACAGAGTTTTAAAAAGTAAATTAAAACAAATAAAATCACTATTGTCCGACTAAATTTAAAAATTTAGGTAAAATCGTTTCTGAATATTATGAGATTCTTCGCTATCACTCGGAATGACAGTGTTATTTAGAGTTCAGGTGGGTCTAAGGACTGGTCAAGTTCAAAAGTTGGTGATATGCAAGCAGGACAGTCGGATATAAGAAATAAAGTGCTCGCTCCTATATTTTAAAAAAATAAGATAGATAGAACAATTGGGTAATGGGTTAAAACTGATTGCAGATGCATTAAAAGAACAATCCCTGAAAAACCCAATAACCTCAAACAAAAATATTATACTACTGAGAAAGTTAAAGAATTTTTAGAAAATATCTGAATAATAAAATTATGAAATTAGAAGAAATAAATTCAGTATATTTTTTTATACATGAATAATTACAAAAAATTATAGCAAATAATAAAATTATTTACTTCGTAAAGTATTGTTTTTTAGCAATTTATAAAAAGATAGTAAATATGTTAATAAAAAACAGTAAAAAAAATTTTTGTTTTTCAATTAATTTATATATTTGCATTTTATTTGTTAAAAATAAAACAATTCAATTAATCATTTTATTAAAAAAAAATTAAAAAGTTATGAAGAAATTATTAAAATTATTTGCTGTTGTATTAGTAGTTTTTGCTTTTAGTGCTTGTAATACTGACACAAAAACAGAAGAAGCAACAGAAGAAGCAACAGAAGAAGTAGCTACAGAAGAAGTAACAGAAGAAGCCGTTGTTGAAGAAGAAGCAACAGAAGAAGCTGTTGTTGAAGAAGAAGCAACTGAAGAAGCAACTGAAGAAGAACCAGTTGAAGAATAGTTAGTTTAAGTAAGAAAAATTTATAAATAGAAATCTATTCCTGTGTATTAATAAATAGAAATAGATTATTTTGGTATTTTTAGTTATTAAATACAGATTAATAGCAGATTTGTTATTGATCTGTATTTATTTAGCAATGATATTATTATAATTTTTTTGTTAAATATTGAATTATTTTTTTTGAACCGAGGATTGACGACTATTGGTTAGTTAGTGTCTGTCCATAAAGTAAGTGTTTAGTTCAGAATGTTCGAGTTTGAGGCTTGCCCAGTCTTGAAAATCAGAAGTTTGCTTTTGTAAATGACTGATTTGAAAGACAAGCATAACAAAGAAATTGGACATTATGGATAAACATTAGTTATATTTTAACTTTACATTTATATACCCTCCTTTTATTATCCAGCAAGGTTCATCACAATCATATATTTTTTTTGTTTTTATTTTATCGCCATCAACAGCTATAATAGTTTTCTCATTAACTTTATATTGAGCAGTTACTGAATAATATTTATTTACTGGCACATCAATATAATAATCTTCAGTTATTGCAGTATCTGTAAATTCAATATCATTATCTTCAATATTATTTTTGTAAATGACAATGGGGACTTTAGGATTTTCATCATTGATAGTTAATTTAATTATTAGTTCAGCTGTGTCAGGTTTAATTGTGTAACATTCAGAACAGTCAGCACTTTTCATATCACATTTGTCGCATGAGTTTATCCCTATTAATGAGATTAAGAATAATGTTATATAAATTTTTTTCATTTTGTTTATACCGTTGGATTAACTCCGTAGGATAATATCCAACGGGGCGACATTTATATTTTTAACAAGACAAAAGATAAAAGTTTTTAGTTTCAAGTTCAAATCCTACCCTGTGAAATTTACCTTCAGCTAAATATTTAACAAGGTTCAAAGCACAACGTTCCAAATTTCTCCCGCCTGAAGAGGGTCAATCAACAATCAACAATCAACAATTAAAGCCAGTAGTTTTGAGTATAATATTTTCTGTATTTATCAATATTAATAAAAAACATAAATGATAAATTAATTCTGTGTGGAGATACTTTGTAAGTATTAAAGTCAATATACTCATAATTTATTTTTAAAGCTATGTCATTATTCATCCAAAACAATCCTAATTGTGGTATGGTTTTAAATTCTTTTTTAACTTTTTCGTTTGACCCGTAATAATTTCCATAAGTATATATTTCTTTTGCACACAGAAAAATACCTTGTTTTGATTTATATGAGGTATTTAGAATAAATTTTTTTTCAATATTAATAAAAAACATAGAGCGTCTTTCCCATAGCTGATAGTATATATTATTTTGTTGCTCTTTTAAAATTCTTTTTGCCCAAACTCTTGTATTAAATCCTGCATAAAGTCCTGTGTTATATTTTGCTTCCTGTATTCCAATATTTCCGCCGCAGATATTATCATTAATATTAAAATTAAAATCAATACCTGCTGACAGTTTATTAAAGTGAGGAGCTATATTGACTTTTGCTCCTTTTTCCCTTAATAATTTTACTATATCATTGTTACCATATATTTTAGCTAAATTTACAGGTGATTTTGCTTTATTTGGTTCATAGTTTATATCAGCACCTTTTTTTATAAGAAGTTCTGCAATATCTTTATATCCGTTTATTGCCGCAATACTTAAAGGAGTTAAGCCCGCATTGTTTGAAGAGTTTATATCAGCACCTTTATCTATTAGCATCTCAACAATATTTAAGTTGTTGCTTATTGTCGATGATATTATTGCATTTGTTCCGTCTTTAGTTTTTATATCTAAGTTTGCTCCATATTTGATTAACATTTCTGTCAGAGCGTAATATCCGTAAGAAGCAGCATAAATCAAAGAAGTGATTTTTTTGTCATTTGCAGCATTTATATCAGCACCTTTTAATATAAGAAGTTCTGCAATGTCTTTATGTTCATATTTTGATGCCTGAATAAGAGCTGTGGTACTATCATATCCCTTTGTATTAATATCAGCATTGTTGTAAATCAAAATTTTTACAATATCAGGAAAACCGTTTTGTGATGCAAATATTAATGAAGTATATCCGTTAATGTCCTGAAAATTTATATCAGTTGTGTCTAATAATGACTTTATTACTTGTTTTTCATCTCCGTTTTCTGCTGCTAAAATCAATTTGGTATTCTTATCCTGAGCAGTAATATTTGTATAACTGAGCAAAAACAATAATATAACAACTGTCAGTCGGGCATAGTTCATATTATAAATAATTTTTTTTTCAAAATTAACTCCTGTTACATATTGTTTTAAAAGGACAATATTTACAATCTTCTGTTTTTTCTGTTTGAGTGAATGGTTTTCTAGTATCAAAGATATTTGAAATAAGTTGTTTTAGAATTTCTTCAAAAACGTTAATATAGTTATCAGTAACCTGTGCTGTCAGGCGACTGCCTGATTCAGTAACAGGCATAGATAGTGTCATAAGACCTTGTTTTAAATTTCTAAATGATATAATTCCTGATTCTGTTTTTTTTGTTGCTTTGGGATTATTTTTAAGGAACAGATAAGTATAACTAAGCAACTGAAAGGATTTATTTAGTTTTGTGTTATTTATTAAGTCGTCCCAGTCATTTATTTTTAGTTCATTAGGGTTTGTATTTCCTGTTTTATAGTCAATTATTCTTATAGCATTATCTGTTTCATCTATTCGGTCTATTTTGCCTTTTAATTTTATATCTGTAACCTGTGCTGAATTTATTTCAGTGCTTGTTTCAGTATTTTTTGAATTAATGTTTACCGGTATATTAGTTTCAAATTTTTTCTCTAAATATAGTATTTTATAGTTTTTGTTTGTTTTTATAAAGTCCTTTTCTTTGTTAAGAAAGTTTCTGATAAGTTTGTTTGCAACTTGTTTTAAGATAAAGTTTTTGCCATGTTTAATGTCTCCGTTTTTGTAATATTCTTTAAAAGATTTTTGTGTTGTCTTATCAATTTCTGTATTTGTTATGCTTGTTATATCAGATTCTGTTATCTGTTTATTGATAAATGGCTTATATATATCAAACAATGCTTTATGTATAACATTTCCGAATGTTGCCGCATCAACAGATTCTTCAATTTCCTCAGGTTCTTTAATTTCCGCGATAGCATGAAAATAAAATTTTAAACTGCATGTTATAAATGTGTTTAAAGTGCTTGGCGACAATCCATGCTCACAAGCTCTTTGTTTTAGTTTTTCAATTATATCATCTGTTTTAGGAATTTCAATTTTAGAAATGATTTTATTTTCAATAGGTGTGTTAAGGAATTGCTGTTTAATTTTAATATTTGGATTATATTTTGGTAGTTCATTAATTATTTGAGTTATAAACCGACTTTTTTCACCTTTCTCAAAGATTTTGTTTTCAGTATTATCAGCATTATATATTAAGTAAACATTTTCAGCTCTTTGTAATAAGTGATAAAAGTGATATGCAAATATTGCTTCCCTGTCTTTATATGTAGGCAAATTAAATGCTCTTTTTATTTCAAAAGGAATAAAAGAAGGAATTGTCTTGGAGCAAGGTATAATTTTTTCATTTGCTGATAAGAGTATAACATTTTCAAAGTCAAGAACACGGGTTTCAAGCATACCCATTATCTGTAAATCTGCCAGTGGCTTACCTGAAAAAGATATTGTAGATGATTCTACTGTTTTATTAAATATATTATGTAAGGTCTCTATTTTCTTTATTGCTTTGTATTTCTTTAAAAAAGATTTTATTTGCGTAATTATTTTAGAAAAATTATTAATGTATTCAATATCAGTAACCTGTGCTGAGACCTGTGCTGAGACCTGTGCTGAATTCATTTCTGTATTCATTTCAGTATCCATGTCATCCTGAACTTGTTTCAGGATTGTTTCAGTATTTTCATTTGATTTTTCCTGTGTTTGAGTTTCGCTGTTTTGTTTTGCGATAAAATCTATTACAGATGAGAGGCATTCAATAGCTTTATCCGGTTCCTGTTGCCATCTTTCAAATATTTTGGTAAGTATATTCAGATATCCTTTATTTCGGCTCTGCCCAATAACATTATCCTTGTTTGTTATAGGAATGTTAATGATGTGAGCAATTATTTCATTTTCAGTAATAAATATCCTGTTTGATGATTGAATTTTTTGAATTAAATTGTTATCAAAATCATTATTATTTGTTTTAAAAATTTCTGCAAAATAAGGATGATTTAATATTTTTAATATATCTTTATAATAGAAATTATAATTATCAGGATTTCTTATTTTGCCTAATTTATATACATTTTCGTGTAACGTAAATATTGCATCAAACAGGTTAAAGATGTTAGAATATTTTAGCGGCATGCCCATTGTAACATTGAATTGCTCAATATTTTCAGGAATACTGTTTAATATTGGCATTAATAATTTTTCGTCAGCAAGCACAAGAGCTGTTTTTTTAAGAGCATTTTTATTGGTTTTTGAATAATAATCATATAGTAATTCTCCTGCTTTTTTTACTTGTCCTATATTTTGCGGCACACCAATAAGGTTAATATTTTTTGGTTCATTGTTATTTGCAAAATTGTCTTGTTCCCATTTATCTATATTCCATTTTGTTTTAAATTGTCTTATAAATTTCCCGGCTTCCTGTTGCTTATCATTAATATAATATTTGTCAATATCCAGTAATATCTCAGCTTTATGATTTTTCATTAAAACGTCAATAATTTTTTCTTCTGATTTGCTAAGAGCATTAAACCCTATAAAGATAATTTTTTTCCATTTTATTGATATATTCTCTATTTTATCTGCTAATGTTCTGTAAGCCAGCCCCTGATAAACTTGTTTTTTTTCTTTAAGTTTTTCAGTAAGTTTATTATAATAATTATCAAACGATTCAAAGAAATTTATATAATTTTTTTCTGTTTCTGTTAATGGTCTTGCCTGTAAATCCCATATCCCAATTTTTTTGTTATCCTTTATATAATTAAAAAGTTTTTTTGTATCAATAAGATATTTATCTATTTCATTAAAGTCATTAACAAGTATTTGTGCCCATTCAATAAACACATCAAAAGTTTCAGTAAGCTGTGATGTCAGGCAGTTGCCTGATTCAGTAACCTGTGTTTTAATATTTTTATAAATATCATAAAATTCAAAAAGCAAGCTTGTTTCATCAATAAATTTTAGTCCAGACAGTTTTTCTATAAAATCTTCTGTCGATAATATTTCCGGCGACCAGATGGTCTTTTCAACTTGTTGAAGAAGATAATGTTTTAAAAAATAACATGCACGACGATTAGGTAATACAATACATATATCGCCTATGTTATCATCATATTCTTGGTATAAATAATTTGCTGTTTTTTTTAAAAAAGGTTCCATTTTTTTGTTCGTTTATAATAAACAAAAAATAATTTATAACTATTCAGCTTGTAAATAATTGGTGTAAAATTAACAATAATTTTACAATTATTTATATTGTTTTTAAAAAAATCATCTGTTTATTAAAAACCGGAATAAATAAAATTTGTTTTTTCAGATAATTAGTGTCTGTCTATAAAGTAAGTGTTTAGTTCAGAATGTTTGGGTTTGAGGCTTGCGCAGTCTTGAAAATCAGGAGTTTGCTTTTGTAAATGACTGATTTGAAAGACAAGCATAACGAAAAAATCCGACATTATGGACAAACACTAATTAATATAGTTTTGGATACAGATAAATATACCTTGTAAAAGTGAAATTATTGTAGAAAAACAGATTACATAAACTATTATAATTCCCGGTAGGGGATAAATAAAAAAGGAAAACCAAGGAGTATTCATACTGGCAAGAAAGATATAGAGCATCACAATTAGATGATATAGAATATGATGAAGAATATTTACCCTGTTAGATATATCAAAACGAAAGATATATAAAAAGAAAAATATATGTTATTATCTAACGGGGTTTATCTGAATTTTTTGAATAATTAAACCGCTACGCGATATTAATATAAATGGGGTATAATATTTTTTTTGCAATTTTGGTCAAGTATTGGCTCGTTCAAATTGCAAATGTGTATGATTTTTATAGTGGCATTTACTTTCGTTTTTCATTCTCAATTTTTTTTATTGCTTTTTCAAAATCATTTTCTTTAATTGCTTTTTGTCTGTTTTGTTTAAATTTTTCGTATTCACTTTCTGCATTTTCTTTTGCAAGTTCGTGAGAAATACTTCCTGCATTATTCAAAACATCACGGTCGTTTAAACTTAAAAAGCTATCTAATTTAATAATCCAGTCTTTCATATACATAGGAATTCTACGCATTGCCTGTCCTTGTGCAAATACAAGATATTGTTCAACTAAATTATTCAGGGCTGTTAATTCATCTTCATTTAAGTAGTTTTTAGCAATTGAAATATCAGTTTTTCTAATTTTATCGCCTCGCCAAGTTGTTAATCCTATATTCTCTTTTAAACTGTCGGCTCTCTCTGTAATGATTTCTGATGCGGTTTTTCCAGTAATTGCCCAATGCAATTTATTTTGCACAGTTTTAAAAAAAATGATACTAATTTCTATCCTTGGGTCGTAATCTACACTTGTGGCATAAATATCCGTTATTTTTCTATAAAAACGTTTTTCTGAAGTGCGAATATCTTGTATCCTTTGCAATAATTCTTCGAAATAATCGAATGGCAAATCAGGGTTTTTTAAACGTTCATCGTCTAATACAAACCCTTTTACAATATACTCTCGGATTTGTTGTGTTGCCCATTGCCTAAATTTTGTGGCAACGTGAGATTTAATACGGTAACCAACCGAAATAATAGCATCAAGATTATAAAATATTTGTTTTCGTTTAACTTTTCTTGAACCTTCTTTTTGAACTATTAAGAAATCCTTAATGGTTGAATTTTCTTTGAGTTCTTCTTCTTTAAATATACTTTTTAGGTGCATATTTATATTGGGAACAGTGGTCTGAAACAACTCAGCCATAAGTTTTTGGGTAAGCCAAACTGTTTCGTCTTGAAAACGAACATCAAGTTTTGTTTCTCCACTTTCTGTTTTATATATTATTATTTGTGATTTGTTTTCTTGCATAACATAAATTGTTTATTCTGATATTTTGATTTTTAATACAGAATTTTACATATCTTATCAGTTCCTTGTCTCGTCATGAAAAAAGTTTACAGGTTAAATACTTAACTTCTTTCTTTAACAAGAACAGGAAATTTTACATTAGCAAAATAAAAAACGCCAAACAAAACGCCATTAAAGAACAAATCTCCTGACAGCCCATTAAAAAAGAAAGGTATTGCTGCTGTGTAGCACATTATCATTCCTACAAAATCATGAGTATATATAAATGGCATTGTGAGCCAGGCAGAAAAATTGGTAATTAAGAAAAACAATACTGACGAACTTAAAGAAGCTATGATAACATTAGTAACTTTAACATTTTGTCTTAACAGAAAACCTATTAAGACAATTATTGCAAATGATGTATAAACAGCTAACATATTGTTGTGAAATCCAATGATAATATCACTTAAAAACAGAACTGCAAAAGGAATAATAAATGCCAGATGCTTTTTTTTAAGATAAGTGCCGCCAAATAATGCAATAGCAGCAATAGGTGTGAAATTTGGCCAGTGAGGAATTAATCTGAATCCGGCACCAACTAATATTAATATTGTGATAAAAACAATTTTTGGAGATATTTTTTTTAAACCCATAATATTTGATTTTTTTTTATTGATTATTTTTAATAATTTAGATTTTGCAAAGGTAAAAAATTATTTTAATTTAGCCTGAATAATCCATAAACTAAAAAATTCAGACTTTTTAAAAATTTGGAGATACAAAAATAATAAAATCTTATAACATCCGTAATATCAAGTGATTATATTATATGTAAAAAACAAAACTACTCATTCACACAATTTTATTTGTATTACATTCTTATTAGT
>CAZOSY010000091.1:0-9973 GCA_964582565.1 uncultured Bacteroidales bacterium
AAATTGTTAATAAAAATTGTTTAAATTATTTTTTTTAACCATAGAATTCGGATTTTACAGTAGAGACGAATCTCTGATGTATCGGAATTTTCACTTCGTTACAACATGCAATGTCTCTACTAATAATGTAATACAAATATATAAATAAATAAAATTTGAAACTCGGAACTTTGAATAACCTGACAGGGTTCGGCAGTTGCCGAACCTGTCAGAGTTTTTAATTTTTGCAAAATAAACTCTGTCAGGTGCTTCGCACTCTGACAGGATATGAAAATATAAACCCATGAAAAGCAATAAAAAAAATAATCTTATCATTGTTTTAACAATCATATTGTTTTCTTTTATTTTATATGGAAATACTATACAGAATAATTATTCCATTGATGATGATTTTGTAACAAATACTTCTCCAATAATACAAAAAGGCATTAAAGGTATTGGAGATATTTTTACATCTCATTACAGAGAAAAAAAACAAGGGCAAATTTTTGGCTATCGTCCTGTTGCCAAGTCCTTTTATGCTGTTGAATATCAACTGTTTGGCTTAAATCCACACATAAGTCATTTTATTAATATCCTTATTTATGCTTTGACAGGCATCTTTTTGTTTTTTTTGCTTAAAAAGTTATTAAAAAACTATAATATTTTATTCCCTTTTGCTGTAACACTATTATTCCTTGCACATCCTGTTCATACAGAAGTTGTATGCAGTTTAAAAAATCGTGAGGAAATGTTGAGTTTTCTGTTCTCATTGATAGCATTATATCTATTTGTTAAATATACTGAAAATCAAAAGATTACAAATATATTATTAGGATTATTATCTTTTATCATTGCTTATCTGTCAAAGAAAAATGCTTTTACTTTTGCTATAATTATTCCTCTTGTTATATATTTTTTTACAAATGCCTCTCTAAAAAAGACAATCATAATATTTGCCTTACTGGCAACAACTGTTATAATAGTAATATTTGTTCCCAGACTTTATTTGCTTCCTAATGATTCGCAAATATTTTTCTGGCAAAATCCATTAATAGATGAAAAAAATATATTGAACAGAATATCAACAGGGCTTTATGTTTTATTGTTTTATCTTAGATTACTGATATTTCCGCATCCTTTAAGATTTTATTATGGATATGATATGCTCCCTGTTACAAACTGGTCAAATGTATGGGTAATAATATCTTTTGTTTTTTATCTGTCAATAGTTATTTATGCAATAGTTAATTTTAAGAAAAAACACATATTATCTTTTGCTATTTTATATTATCTGCTCACAATATCAGTATTTTCAAATATATTAGTTCTTGTAACAGGAATTGTTGGTGAACGGCTTGTTTACTTTTCTTCGCTTGGTTTTTGTATAATATTAGCATATTTATTATTTAAAATTTTTAAAATTGATGGACAAAAAAAATATGTTCCTGTCAAATCACAATATAAATTAGTATGCGTATTACTTATCATATTAATACCTTATACCATTAAGACAATATGTCGCAACAGAAACTGGAAAGATGAAATAACTCTTTATTCTCATGACATCAAATATCTCAAAAATTCTGTAAAAGCCAATGGATTGTATGCAGGTGCCTTAATGATGAATGCAGAAAAAAATATTGTTAAACTTAATCAGGATATTCAAAACAGAACAAAAAATAATATAGAAACAGAACAGGCAAGAAAACAAATAAAACAAGATGTAGAATTATCAATAAAACATTTTAAACAAGCTCTCAAAACATATCCGAGGACAGATATTTATTTATTTAATAGTTTAGGCACGGTTTATTTGAATTATTACAAAGATTATGATACAGCTTTGTTATATTTTAAAAAATCTATTAAAGCAAATCCTAAAAATTATATGGCTTATGCTAATTTGGCATATTCTTATCAGATGTTAAATGATTATAAAAAAGCAATAAAATATTATAAAAAAGCTATTGACTTAAATCCTGAATTTATAGATGCTATATCACAACTTGCTGGTTTGTATAATAAATCCGGTGAATTTGATATGGCTGTTAATTTGAATAAAAGGATAATGAAAATAGATTCCAATTCTTGCACTCCTTATATTAATACAGGCAATTATTATTTTATGAAAAATGATACTGTAACAGCATTATCATATTGGGAAAAAGCAGTGGTAAAATATCCTTATAATAGTAAATTATGTATTATTTTAAGTCGTTATTTTCAGGAAAAAGGAAATTTAGAGAAAGCTGATTATTATTATAGAAGAGCTAAAGAAGTCAGTAAATAACTTTTGGTTTATTCTTTTCTTCGCAGATAACAATCAACTGGATAAATTTAGGTTCTTCGGTAAAATTTATGGAAAAAATATTATAATTGACCTAATTTTACCCCGTTAAATAATGCGAAGCATTAAAATCTACTATTTTTTTTCACAGGGTAAATTTTGAATTGTTTGATTTTATTTATTTGGCAATAAAAAGAGAAAAACAGATAAAAGGGTATTCAAGGAAAAAAAAGCATACTCTTATTGATTCTTTAAATCCTAAATGGATTGACTTGTATAGTAATAAGAAAATTGACTAAGGGATTCTAATAAAAGATTCCTCACTGCGTTCGGAATGACAGTTAATTGTTTTTAGATGTGGAAAAGGGTAGCTGGTAAAATACTATTTTATGTAGCACCTCAAAATAATATTTAGCCCATTACCCATTAAAAATACCGAAGTGCCTAAATTTATATATTTTTGCAAACATACGAGTTACTATAATTCTATTGTATAGCTATATGTATTGGGAGCTCTTTTATCTTTTTGAATTTTGACCTGATAGTTTATTTTTAAATAATTTTTTAGTTTGAAAAGCACTTTTACTTTCATTGATGCTGTTACTTTCACACCTCTGTTTTTACTCTTTTCATATTTAAGCATTTTTACTAATCTCAATGCTTCTTCATCGCAGCCATAGTCAAGTCCTTTAATCACTTTTGCATCTATAACATTACCGAGATGGTCAACATCATAAGTCAGATAAACAAATCCTTCAATTTTATTTTCTAATGCCTGTTTTGGATAAATCATATTATCTTCAAAGAATTTTTTAAAATCAACATTGCCTCCGGGATATTTGGGTAATTTTAAAAATTTCTTTTTTTTCTTTTTTTCCATTATATCAAAAGTTATTAAAAAAAGTCCTGAAATAAATTATTTCAGGACTTTTAAAATTTTTATAAACCAAGCGGTGCAACAAAATAGTTTAATCAAGCGAATGTATAATCAATCCGCTTCTTAATTTCGGTTCAAACCATGTTGTTTTAGGAGGCATAATATTACCTGTGTCAGCAATGTTCATAAGTTGTTTCATTGATACAGGATATAAAGCAAAAGCGACTTTCATTTCATTGCTCTCAACTCTTGTTTTCAGTTCTCTGAGCCCTCTTATTCCTCCAACAAAATCAATTCTTTCGTCTCTTCTTAAATCTTTAATTCCAAGTATATTATCAAGAACTAAATTTGATAAAATAGAAACATCAAGGACTCCAACAGGATCATTGTTATCATAAGTTCCTGCTTTTGCAGTCATTGAATACCATTTTTTGTTCAAATACATACTAAAATTATGAAGTTTGTCAGGTTTATAAATTTTGCTGCCTTTTTCTTCAATATCAAAATATTCTTTAAGTTTTTTAATAAAGATTTCTTTTGAGAGACCATTCAAATCCTTGACAACACGATTATAATCAATTATAGTTAACTGATTATCAGGAAAATGCACAGCTAAAAAATAATTATATTCTTCATTTCCTTTATGATTAGGATTATTTTTTTTTCTTTCGTTTCCAATCAATGCAGCGGATGCTGTTCTGTGATGTCCATCAGCTACATAAGCATAAGGCACTTTGGAATACAACTCTATAATTCTGTTTATCCTGTCTTTATTTTTTATTACCCAAAAGTGGTGTCCAAGACCATCATCAGAAGTAAAGTCATATTCAGGTCTTTGTTTTTTTACAACTTGTTCAACTATTTCATCTATTTCCTTAACAGCAGGATACGTAAAAAACACAGGTTCGTAATTCACTCCACTAACACGGATATGATTCATTCTTTCTTCTACCTTTGCAGGCAGAGTAACTTCATGCTTTTTTATAATGCCATTAATATAATCTTCAACAGAGGCACAGCCAACAATACCATATTGTGTCTTATTGTTCATTGTCTGTGCATAAATATACAGATGCTCTTCATTGTCTTTCAAAAGAACTTTTTCGTCTAATAGTTTATTAAAATTTTCTTTCCCTTTTTGATAAACCTCAGGTGCGTATTGGTCAACACTATCGGGTAAATCAATTTCCGGTTTAACTACATGTAAAAAAGAATATTTATTATTTTTAACTTTTATTCTTGCTTCCTGTTTATTTAAAACGTCATAAGGATGAGAAGCCACCAGCCGTGATTTGCTTTTTACCGGTCTTATACCTTTAAATGCTTTTATTATTGCCATAATTTTATAAAATTATATTAAGTTATTACTAAAAACTACTTAGTGTCTGTTCGTAAAGTAACGATTTTTTTAGTTAAAGCACCAAAAAAAAAATAACGAATCTCAAATAAATTCCAAATATCAAATTCAAAACGTTTTAAAATTTAGGTTTTTCCCGTTAAATATTCAACTTTGTCGGAGAGCAACGAAATTGCTATTTAACAGGGTAAATTAAAATTTGAGTATTATTTGATATTTATCACTATGTTCGTGAGATTGCCTCAATAAGTTGGTGCTTGATGCTTGTGATTTGTAATTTTTGTTATTTAGCATAAGCAGGGATGTATTGCAATACATCCCTGCAATATGAACAAACATTAATTATTGAGAGCATACAAATTATTTTTTAAAAATAAATTCGTGTGAATATCCTGATAGTTGGTTGATAAAAACTAATTTACCTTTATCAACATTATTTAACTGTTCGTTTGCATTAAGTAATTCAATACCATAAACAGAGCCGTCAGGTGCAATATCAATAATTAATTCTTCACTTATTTTTATTGAATTTACATTTTCTTCTTTTTCTTTCAATTTAATATAAGCGATGTTAAATTTGGGGTCATAGGTTATTTTCATTTTTTTTATTTTTAAAAATACTTAACTATTACAGTTATTACAAGCCATTCATTATTTTTCTTAACAGCATAAGCTTCTATTTGTTTGGTTTGATAAAAATTTTCATTCCAAATTGAATTAAAAGAAATATTAAGCCTAAAACCTGTTCTGTTAAATTTAGCAGAAAATGCTTCTCCTGTTTGTACTACCAAATTTATTTCTTCTTCAGTTGTTCCTCTCTCTCTACTACGTTGTAAAGCATGTGGATGAATTTTAATCATTATTTATTTTTTATTCATACAAAGATACCATATTTTTTTAAAATCAGTTTGTTTTTACCAAAAATTATGTCCTGATAATCAAACATTTAAAAAATTTAATTTATCTAATGATGACATCATTTTGGACTTTTTTATATCCTGTTCAATTATTATACCTATACGGAACGAATTCATAAATACTAAAACAACCCTGAAACAATATTGAAACAAGTTCAACATAAAGTTCAGGATAACGTTGTTCAGGATAAAATTCAGCACAGATTTTTAAATGCTTGTTCCTATCAATATAAATCATTTATTTACCTGAAAAGTTTTATCATTATTTTCAAGATAATTTTTTATTTGTGTTATAGCTGCTACACCTGCGTTTATATTAGCTTCCGCTGTTTGAGCCCCCATTTTTTTAGGTGTAAAAAAGAATCTGTTTTCATAATTTTTTGCAATTTCGTCTTTACAGTCAGGAGCTATGTCAGCAACATATTTAAAGTCAGGTCTTTCTGCAAACATTTTCAAAAGTCCTTGTTCATCAACAACTTCTTTTCTTGCAGTATTAACAAGTGTTGCACCTTGCGGCATTTTAGAAAGAAGTTCATAATTTATTGACTTTTTTGTTTTTTCATTTGCAGGAATATGAAGAGATACATAATTGCAAATACTATAAAGCTGTTTAACAGAATCAGCACATATAAATCCATCTTTTTCTATTATTTCTTTAGCATTTGTTCGTTTATACGCATATACTTCCATTCCAAAGCCCTTTGCTATTCTGCCAATATGTTTTCCTACATTGCCATATCCATGAATACCGAGTTTTTTCCCTTTAAGTTCGGTTCCCGGTTTACCATTATAGCAGTTTCTGGCGATACAGACCATCATACCAAGAGCAAGTTCAGCTACTGCATTTGAATTTTGTCCCGGTGTATTCATAGCAACAATATTTTTTTCTGTTGCTGCTTCAAGGTCAATATTATCATATCCTGCTCCTGCACGGACAATAATTTTCAGATTTTTTGCTGCATCAATAACTTCTTTTGTAGCTTTATCGCTCCTGATTATAAGAGCATCTACATCAGATACAGCATTCATCAGTTCTGATTTATCAGCATATTTTTCTAAAAGAACGAGCTCATAACCTGCCTGTTCTGTAATTTTTTTAATACCTTCCACTGCTGCCGGTGCAAAAGGTTTTTCAGTTGCAATTAATACTTTTGTCATATTTTTTAATGTTTTTAAAAGGGTTTATAAAATTTTATCTTCAAAATTTTTCATACAATCAACAAGGGCTTGAACATCTTCAATATCTACTGCATTATAAAGAGAAGCTCTAAATCCACCCACAGAGCGGTGTCCTTTAATACCAACTATATTTCTTTCAGATGCAAATTTGATAAAATCAGCTTCTTTATCTTTATATTCCTGTTTCATAACAAAGCAGACATTCATTCTTGAACGGTCTTGTTTATTGACTGTTCCGACAAACATCCTGCTGTTGTCAATAGCATTATAAAGAAGTTCTGATTTGGCTTTGGTGATTTCTTCAATTTTTTTAACACCACCTATACTTTTCATCCATTTTAATGTTTCTCTAACAGTAAAAATAGCAGTACATGGTGGCGTGTTAAACATAGAACCTTTCTCAATATGTGTCTCATAATTCAACATACTGGGTATTTGGCGATTAACTTTCCCTAAAATACCGTCTTTTATAATAATAAAAGTAACACCTGCCGGTCCTAAGTTTTTTTGAGCTCCACCATAAATAATATCATATTTTGAAACATCAACAGGACGGCTAAAAATATCAGACGACATATCAGCTATAAGAGGTATAGGACAGTTAATGTCTTCTCTTATCTCTGTTCCTACAATAGTATTATTGGTAGTTATATGAAAATAATCTGCATCAGTAGGAATTGTATATGCCTTAGGTATATATGTAAAATTTTTATCTTCAGAAGATGCTAGAACATCAACTTCACCAAATAATTTAGCTTCTTTAATTGCTTTTTTTGACCATGTGCCGGTATTAAGATATGCTGCCTTTTTGTTCAAAAGATTATAAGGGACCATACAAAATTGTAAGCTTGCGCCTCCACCTAAAAACAATACATGGTAATTATCAGGTATGTTTAATTCTTCTTTAAATAAAGATACTGCTTCATCCATGACAGATTGAAATTCCTTACTTCTGTGAGATACTTCCATAATTGAAAGTCCAGTATTACCAAGTTCCAAAACTGCTTTTGCAGTATTCTCAATTGCCGGTTTTGACAACTTACAAGGACCTGCATTAAAAATATGTTTTTTCATAATATTAAATTATTAAATTATTAAATTATTTTTAACTTCAAAAAATCATCAAATTTTTTTACAAAGATATATATTTTTTACATTTCCCAATTTTATAAAAAATTTTTATTATAGATTTTATTATTATTATAAACAAATTTTTTGATTAATTTTGTTCTGTCAAACAAGTATAAAATAAGTATAATTAATTTTTTTATTATATGTTATTAAAAAAAACAAGATATTCATTAAATACTTTAATATTTTTAGCAAAAAAATATAATAAAGGTCCTGTTCGTATCAAAGAAATAGCTGAGAGTGAAAATATACCAAAAAAATTTTTAGAAGCTATACTTATTGAACTAAAAAATGCCGGTTTTGTAAGCAGTAAAAAAGGAAAAGGTGGAGGATATTATCTTATAAAAAAACCAAAAGATATTAATTTGGCTGATGTTATCAGACAATTTGACGGAGCTATAGCTCTTACTCCTTGCGTATCATTTAATTATTATGAAAAATGTGAGTATAATAAAAACGAAAAAAACTGTGGACTTAGGAACATTTTTGAAGAAGCCCATGATGAAACTGTAAAAATCCTAAAAAAAAATTCTTTAGCCGATGTTATTAGACGGGAAAATCTGTTAAAGAAAAAAAATCTAAAAAAAACTTAAAAAAATTTTGGCAGTTAAAAAATTTATATATCTTTGCCTTTTTTTATTACTCTACTAATCCGATAGAGTATATATTCTAATAAAAATATTTTAATTATGAAAATTATAGAGAAAAATATTTTATTTGTTTTGTTATTTGTAGCTATATCTACTATAACAATAGCACAAACAGAAAATGAAGTTTTACAAAAATCTGATAATAAAAAAGAATTTAAACCATCAGGAACACCTTTTATAATAGTATTTAGTAATTTTCATACAGATATGACCAAAGACAAAGAAAGTTCTGCTTTTGAATTAAACAGAGCTTACCTCGGTTATAAATGTCAGATGAGTAAAAATTTTTCAGCAAATGTAACCTTTGATGTAGCAGACCCGGGAACTGCTTCTTCGCTAAATAATACTGCATTTGTAAAAATGGCTGCATTAACTTATAAAAACAATAAAGGAAATCTATCCTTTGATTTTGGAATGATAGGTTTAAAACAATTTAATACCCAAAGAGGATACTGGGGACATCGTTATATATACAAAACAATCCAAAATCAACATAAATTCGGATATACTGCTGATATGGGTGCCTGTATTTCTTATAAATTACACAAAATACTTAGTGTTGATGCATCTATTATGAACGGAGAAGGTTATAAAAATATACAGGTAGATAATACTTACAAAGGTGGCTTTGGCTTGACAATCACACCTGTTAAAAATTTAATAATAAGAGAATATTATGATATTTATCAAAAATCAGAAACCCAATGGACAATATCCAGTTTTATTGGATATCAATTTAAAGAAAAACTAACACTTGGAGCAGAATATGACATACAAAATAATCATTATTTTGTAAAAGATAACAATTTAATAGGCATATCTGCTTATATTTCTTATATTATTAATAAAAAATTTGAAATTTTTGGAAGATTTGATAATCTGTCATCAAACAAAATTAGCAGTGATTCAACATCATGGAATATTACAAAAGATGGGAATGCAATTATAAGCGGCATTCAATATTCACCGGTAAAAAACATAAAAATTGCAGCTAATTATCAAATGTGGAGACCAAAATTATCAGGTTCAAATGATGAGCCAAAAATATATTTAAACCTTGAATATAAATTCTAAATATACAATTGAAATATAAGCCCAATCTAAAAAGTATAAGAACCTTGCAATTTGTGTTGCAGGTTATAAATTAATTATCAAACAAATTAAATAATGAACCCACTCCGAAAAGCAGATATTTGTCTATTTGTCATTCTGAACTTGTTTCAGAATCTATTGATATTATTGAAATTAGAGATTCCGAAATAAATTCGGAATGACATAATTTTGTCTTTTTGGAGTGGGCTCAATAATTATTCACTTAAAACAAATTAAATTTATGAAAAAATTAAATTTTAAATTTAAATTAGTATTGATTTGTGTTATTGCTTTTCAATTTTTTGTTTTTACAGGATGTAAGAGCAACAAATCAAATTCAGAAAATGATAATAAAGATACATTACAAGGCACAATAAGTATTTCAGGTGCTTTTGCTTTGTATCCAATGACAACAAGATGGTCTGATGAATTTCGTAAAATCCATCCTAATGTTAGAATTGACATATCAGGAGGCGGGGCAGGAAAAGGAATGGTTGATGC